>NZ_JANSJN010000090.1:0-1393 GCF_047462555.1 Synechococcus sp. B60.1 | reverse complement strand
AAGGGCTCTGTCAGCCAGCGCAGCCAGTCGCGAAAGGCCGGGCTCAGTTGCACCGCTGGCTCGAACCCAATCCGGGATCCCACCTGCGGCAAGTCCGCCGGATGCTGGCCTGTCAGCAGGTGAATCAGCGTGGCGCCTAGGCTGTAGAGATCGGAGGCAGGCACAGTTCTGCCGCCAAATTGCTCTAGGGGTATGTAGCCGTAGCTCCCCACCACGGTGTAGGATCCCTGCTCCCGCGGCCCAGCCGCCTGCACCGAGCCAAAATCCACCAGGTACACCTGCCCGTCGGCTGCCAACAGAATGTTGCTGGGCTTGAGATCCCGGTGGATGACCGGCGGGTGGAGCTCATGGAGGTAAATGAGGATGCGCAGCAGCTTTTGCGCTAGGTCGCGCACCTCCGGCTCGGCAAAACGCCGCCCTCGCTCCATCCACTCCTGCAGCGAGGGGGCGTCGATGTAGCTTTGCACCAGCGCCAGGCCGCGCCCCCCTTTCAGGGCAATTTCAAAGCAATCGCGGTACTGGGGAATGGCCGGGTGGGAGAGAGTTTGCAGGATCTGGGCTTCTCGCTCAAACAGCTTCAGGTCGGCCCAGTTGAAATCCGGCCCGAATAGGATTAGCTTGATGACAACCGGTTCTGAGGTGAGGAGATCCCGCGCTAGGTAGGTGTGTCTACCGCTACGCTTGCTCAGCCGCCGCTCGAGTTGATACCGCTGCCGCCAAACTGGACGCTCTGAAGCCATCTCTCCTCGCTCAAGCACCCCGTTTGCTCAGCTCCATAGTAGCTCTAGGACAGGGATCCCCTCGGGGTCAGAAATTTGTTCTGGGAGACAGAATCAATGGGATTCCTGGAAAGCCTATCCAACAGCTTTCCCAAAACGGGCAGGATATGCTGGCGAGGGATCCCTGGTTCTCTACCGAGTCTCCCCTGGCCCCTCCGCCTGTTTCCCCACCTACTACCAGGGCTTTCTCCCCAAGCCAGCCTGGAGGAGATCAAAGCCGCTTACCGTCGGCGGGTGCGCGAGATTCACCCAGCTCGTCTGCCTGCCGACTTCCCCGAAGGGTTGCAGCAATTGGCCCAGCGAGATACCACGTCCCTCAGCAATAGCCAGCAACGCTGAGTCTACATCTCAGCCTCCTCCCCCAGCCCTCCCCCTTGCCAAAGCCGGCTGTGACCTCTGCTGCTTGGCTTGCGCTCTTGAGTGCCGGCTGGAGGGGGGCTGCTCTCTGTTTGGCAAGTTTGGCCCTCTGGAATGTCCTCAGCCCGGCCCAAGGTTTGGATGTGGCCAGCAAAACGGTTGTTGTTGGCACCTCTCAGTTTCTCGGCAATGCGGATCCTTCTCTGGCAGCCTCCTCTGTCCCCCCAGACATCCGACACGGGCAACGCCCTAGAAGG
>NZ_JANSJN010000089.1:0-11434 GCF_047462555.1 Synechococcus sp. B60.1 | reverse complement strand
TGTATTGGGAAGGGCTAGGCTTTGGCATGATTTGCTGCCTAGAAATTGTGAAGCAATACATCCAGAATCAGTCAGAGAGTGCTATCCATCCCCACCGTATAGACGGTGGGGAATTCCGCACCTTACGTTAAATCCACGATCAGCTCCCCATCCAGATTGGCCTTGCGGCTGCCGTCGGCACGGGTGACGACCGGCTTGGTAACCACCCGGTAGCCCAACTTTCTCAGCTCTGCCAGAAAACGGCGCTGGCCGAGGTTGTGCGGATCTGTGCCGCTGTAGAAATGCACCTCCATCTCCGTTCGGCCCTGGCCCAGCCAGCTCAACAGTCCGGGGTAGTCGAGAGGGGATCCCCATTGCTGGGCACTGGCGTGCAGGTTAGCGCCGTCAATAAACACCCCCAGAGCTTTACGAGGGGAAGGGAGGGCTGGCTGGGACTCCACCTGCTGCTGCAGACGTTGCAATTGCGCCCGCATCGACTCCAGTTCCTCAGGAGTCGCCTGGGGCAGAGCATTGAGCCGCAGTTCTACAGCTTTGAGCCGCCGCTGGATCAGTTGAATGGCCTGCGTGGTGGGAGCCAGTTGCTGCCGCACCGATAAATGTGACGTAGGCCGAGCTTCGAGAGCGTCGATGCGCGCCTGTATCGCCCCCAGTTGGGTCGCCATCTGTTCCTGCTGCTGCCAGCTCTGCCCCAACACTTGGCAAAGCTGTTCTTCGCGGCGGCGGATGGCCGGGTAAGCCGCAGCCACAGGCAAGAGACCCCAGACGACCTGGCGGGTTACTAAGGCTGTCACCCCCAAAGCCAGGGATCCCGCCCATAGCCAGGTTAGAGGAAAGATGGGAGTTTTGCTCATCGTCCATTCTCCTGCTGCATCGCTTACGGGGATCTGGCCAGGCATGAAGGGCTCTCTCGCTGGACAAGAGACTTGGGAGTTGGCGGAGAGATACCCCAATGCCCTTCGACACCCGCCTCCGTAGTATGTCTGTTGTTGGAAGGGGGGACTTCCAGCTAGGGGAGGAGAAATTATGTCAGTAGAAGTCAATTCTGAAGGGAACCGGGCTGGGTTGCCCGACAGGTTTATCCCAGCAGTTCCCAACCCGTTATCCCGGCAAAGATCAGAAACAAGCTGCCTCCCAACCAATGCACGGCTCGTTCAGAGATATGGGCTGCTAAAAACCGGCCACCCACCACCGCCAACCCCACCATGAGGCCGTGGCCGAGGGTAGCTCCTGCCCAGACACTCAATCCCGGATGAGTGGCTGCTAAGGAGACGGTGGCAACTTGGGTTTTGTCCCCGAACTCGGCTAAGGCTGTCAAGCTCAACGCTTCCCAGACAATCGTCCAGGCGCCGCCGCGGCCAGCCCCCTTTTCCTCGGCTTGTTCCACCAGTTTCAGGGCTTCTTCCTCTTCTGCTTTCTCTTGTTGAGGAGTCATTCTGTAGGCTTGCCAGAGCATTCTCAGCCCAAAGGCAGCAAAAACCCCTGCTGAGAGCACCTGCCCCCCCAGTGGTGGCAACAACTTGAAAAGTACCTTCCCGGCCACTACAGCCAGCAGGGTCATCAGCGCCAAAGCCAGCCATGTTCCCAGAAAGACCCAACGGCGCGGGTGACGCATTGCCAAAATGAGGGGGGTAAAAAAGGTCTTATCCCCCAGCTCTGCCACTGTGACCAACAGGAAACTCGACCAAAAACCGGCCCACATGTTTTAGCCTCCAACCTCTCTTGTATGCAGGGTGGCTCACAGCTAGAGGTGAAGGCCGGAGAAGTCAGACGGGATCACCAAGCTCACCTCTGCGTGAACCCAGTGAAAGTCTCGTCACCAAAGCAGCCCAAAGTAATTCTCTGGGCAGGCTTTGTCTGCTGCACCGGGCTTGCTGGCCAGTATGTCGATGCAGAGGGCGGTGGGCCACCTGACTACTCCCTTTCGAGGCTAAATGGTAACATGTCGAGCAGCAAGCGGAAGGAGCCAATACTTGAGAGAACGATCACCAGCAAGCTACTGAAATCTGGGCTCCCCAAGGCCAACGAGAGTAGGGCAGGAGAAAGGGCAGGCTATCACCGAAATGCACGGGATACCCCAAGGGATAGCGCCTAAAAAGAGCGGCGGCGGTCGAACAGTGAGGCCTACGGCCCGCTAGCGCGAGGGGCTTTCTACCTGTTGAGGCAGTTTGTGCAGTACAAGGCAATGAGGGTAGGGGTCGAGGTTGTAGGGGTTCCGCCTGCCTACAGCTCACAGACCTGTCACCAGTGCTTGTGGCTTGGCCAGCGGGAAGGGGATGCGGATTTTAACGGTGCCACTCGCGTTAGCGGGACGGAGTCCTTGTGAGCGAGCTTCAGGGCTACTGAAAATCCTACCCGCCTATGCGGTAGGGTAGTTTATGGTCGAGGCATAGGATACAACTAGGAGAAAACTGCGTGGATGCAAAGTTGATCTTGGTGGCGGTCGCCCTGATCCTATCTTTGGCGAGCTTTTATTTTGGCACCCGCAACGGCTTCTACGACACCGACAAGTATCACGGCAACGGCTCTGCCCACTAGGGGGAGGGATTCGGAATAGTTCCTTAGATTTGTACGAGGTAGGCGGGGAACCCTTGCCCAAGCGAACTTCTCTCCAAGACACAGGCGAGGCTGGCGAGGCTTGGGTGCGGCAGTACCTGGAGGAGCAGGGCTGGCAGATCCTGGCGCAACAGTGGCGCTGTAGTTGGGGGGAACTGGATCTGGTGGCCGCTAGGGCAGGGGAGTTGATTTTTGTGGAAGTGAAAACCCGCAGTGGCGAGGGCTGGGATCAAAAGGGGCTTTTGGCGGTTGGGATCCAGAAGCAGCGGCGCCTGATCCGAGCCGCCCAAGCTTTCTTGAGCCAGCACCCTGATCTTGCTGAATTAGCCTGTCGCTTCGATGTCGTTTTGGTGGAACAGCAACCGGCCAAAGAAGGGGTGAGCTACGCCTTGGCAGACTATCTGCAGGGCGCTTTTGAGCTTTGGGAATAGCGCCGCTCGTCCAGCCAAGTTTGTAAAATTACCGCCGCCGACTGTTGGTCGATTAAACCCTTCTGGGCCCTGGCTGGGATCCCGGCCTCGCGCAGATCCCACTCCGCCTGCACCGTGCTTAGGTACTCGTTGACCGTAACCACTGGCAAATCCACTGTCGCGCGCAGAGCCCGTACAAACCGCTGCACCTTGCGGGCTTGGAATCCCACTGAGCCGTCCGCCAAAAGGGGGATCCCGACCACCACCACGGTGGCCCGACGGCGGCGGATCCACTCCTGCACTTGGGCGATATCTTCGGGCAGGGAACGGCGCCGGATCACCCCCAACCCCGTGGCCAGCAGGCCCAGCCCGTCGGAGCCGGCCACGCCGATGCGGCGGTTGCCCACGTCCAGCCCCAGCGCCGAAAAGGGATCCCTTGTGGCAAAATAGTTCAGGTCTGTTGACATCTGGTTACCCCTCTTGCCGACATTGTAACGGCCTGAAACTCCCTGTTCCTAGCCGTGTAGCTCGACTGATCCTCTGTCCTTTTTCGACGACCTTTTTTGGAGCCTTCTCGATGACCAGCGCCACCCTGTCTCTCCCCAAGCACGAAGTCAAAGACCTTGGCCTCGCCTCCCTGGGCAAGCAACGGATCCAATGGGCGGCGCGGGAGATGCCGGTGCTGGCCCAGATCCGGGAGCGCTTTGCTCAAGAAAAGCCCCTGGCCGGGCTGCGCCTGGTGGCCTGCTGCCATGTCACCACCGAAACGGCCAATCTGGCCTTGGCGCTGCAGGCAGGGGGAGCCGATAGCGTCCTCATCGCCAGCAACCCTCTCTCCACCCAAGACGATGTGGCCGCCAGCCTGGTGGCGGACTACGGCATCTCAGTCTTTGCCATCAAAGGAGAAGACGTAGCCACCTACCGCCGCCACGTGCAGATTGCTTTGGATCACCGCCCTAACCTGATCATCGACGACGGCGGCGATGTGACGGCAGAGCTGGTGCAGCACCGTCAGGAGCAGCTCTCGGAGATCATCGGCACCACGGAGGAGACCACCACCGGCCTGGTGCGCCTGCGGGCCATGGTCAAGGCGGGGGTGCTCAGCTTCCCGGTGATGACCGTTAACGATGCCGAGACCAAGCACCTGTTCGACAACCGCTACGGCACTGGCCAATCCACCCTAGACGGCATCCTGCGTTGTACCAACATTCTCTTGGCCGGGAAAACAGTAGTGGTAGCCGGCTACGGCTGGTGCGGCCGGGGAGTGGCGATACGGGCCCGCGGCATGGGATCCCAGGTGATTGTGACCGAGGTCAACCCGGTGCGGGCCCTAGAGGCGGTGATGGACGGCTTTCGGGTTATGCCCATGGCTGAAGCCGCCCCTCTGGGAGATCTCTTCGTCACGGTCACTGGCAACAAGCACGTCATCCGCGGCGAGCACTTCGACGCGATGAAGGATGGGGCGATGGTCTGCAACGCCGGCCACTTCGACATCGAGATCGACCTGGTGGCGCTCCAGCAGCGGACGGTTTCCCGGCAGACGGTGCGCCCCTTTGTGGAAGAATACCGTCTTCAATCGGGCAAGTCGGTAGTGGTGCTGGGGGAGGGCCGGCTGATCAACCTGGCTGCTGCCGAAGGCCACCCCGCCAGCGTCATGGACATGAGCTTTGCCAACCAAGCGCTGGCCTGCGAGTACCTGGTGAAAAACCGTGGCCACCTGGCTCCTGGGCTGCACCCCATTCCTGCGGAGATCGATGAGACCATCGCCCGCCTCAAGCTCAAAGCCATGGGGATCCAGATCGACAGCCTTACCCCGGAGCAGATCGAGTACGGCAACACCTGGACGGCAGGAACCTAGAGAAAGCCCCTCACCTCCGCGGTGGAAAACCTGGCCCACCTGCGCCGTTGGGCCAGCAGGCAAGCGGGTTGCCAGCTCCCTCCCAGCGGGCTAGCCGGTTGACCAGCGCCCCGGATGGACAAATTGCCTAACGGTAGAGTTCAAGCACCACTACCCCGGTGCACCTGGGCCCAGACGCGGGTGGGCAGACCCCAGATGTAGATGAAGCCTTCGGCAGCCCGATGGTCGAATTGATCCCCTTCCCCGTAGGTGGCCAGCTCCGCGTTGTAGAGGGAGTAGGGGGAGCGACGGCCCACGCAGACGGCCTGGCCCTTGTGCAGGCGCATCCGCACCATGCCAGTGACGCTTTTTTGGGTGGTGCGAATGAAGGCGTCGAGGGCCTCCCGCAGCGGTGAATACCAAAGGCCGTTGTAGATCAATTGGCTGTAGGTGGTCTCGATACCGTACTTGTAGTGGATGACCTCGCGGGTGAGGGTGAGGCTCTCCAGCTCGCGGTGGGCCTGGATCAACACCGTTAGGGCGGGGCACTCGTAGATCTCGCGCGACTTGATCCCCACCAGCCGGTTTTCAATCATATCGATGCGACCGACACCGTGGCTGCCAGCCAAGTGGTTGAGCCGCTCGAAGAGGGCTCTGGGGCCAAGGCGCTGCCCGTCCAGCTCTACCGGGATCCCCTCTTCAAAGGCGATCTCCACATAGGCGGGCTCGTCGGGGGTTTGGGAGATGGGGCGGGTGAGGGCGTAGACTTCCTCCGGTGGCTCTTGGTCGGCGTCTTCCAGGATCCCGGCTTCGACGCTGCGGCCCAGGATGTTGAGGTCGATGCTGTAGGGGCTGGACTTTTGCACCGGCATAGGGATCCCGTAGCGCTCGCCGTAGGCAATGGTCTCCTCGCGGGTCATGCCCCACTCGCGGGCCGGGGCCAGCACCTTGAGCTTGGGGTTCAAGGCGGCGATGGCCAGGTCGAAGCGCACCTGGTCGTTGCCCTTGCCGGTGCAGCCGTGAGCCACGGCGTCGGCGCCCACCTCTTCTGCCACCTCTACCAACAGCTTGGCAATCAGGGGGCGGGCCAAGGCGGTGGAGAGAGGGTAGCGCTGCTCGTAGAGGGCATTGGCCTGGATGGCGGGGAAGGCGTAGTCGGCAATCAGGATCTGGACGGCCTCCCGCACCAGGGATTGCTCCGCCCCGGCCCTCAGCGCCTTGGCTTGGATGGCCTCCAGCTCCGCCCCCTGACCCAAGTCCACCGCCAGGGTGACTACCGATTCCACTCCCCACTCGTGCTTGAGATAGGGGATGCAGACGGAAGTATCGACGCCCCCCGAATAGGCCAATACCACTTTCTTTGCCCGTCCCATGCTGCTGCGGATCCCTGTTCAAAAGAAGTTGCTAGCCCATTATGCCCTGTGGCTGGGAGCTTGAGGCGGGGGTCGGCACCTAGGAGTGATTCAGCTCCTGGAATTGGGATCCGCAGCGTTACCCAAGTTGCAAAGCCCATCATCTGGCCCGCTGCCAACGGCCAATCCATTTCTACCAGCATCTAACGCAGATAGGGCCCCAACTCCTGGAGTCCACCCAGGCCTGTGCCGCGACAGAAGTTTTTTAAATTTTTAAAAATTTGTGTTAATTTAGGGGCAGCCTCCTCTTCGTTGCGCAATCCCTATGAGCGGCATTCAACTTCCCCCATGGCTGAAGCTGGCCTTGCCTTTCTTTCACCCTGTGCTGATGATTTTCGCCTTTGTCCTAGCTCTCTACGCTCTTTACCTGGGCCTGCAGGTGCGACGGCTGCGCACTGCTTCTGCAGAAGAGCGCAAAGAACTCATCAAGGGTAAGTTTGGCCAGCGGCACTTTCTTGCTGGATCCCTGTTCTTGCTGTCGATGGTGTTCGGGGCCCTGGGCGGCATGGGGGTGACCTACCTCAACAACGGCAAGCTGTTCGTTGGCCCCCACTTGCTGGCGGGATTGGGCATTGTGGCCTTGGTGGCTAGCTCTGCGGCTTTGGCGCCCCTGATGAAGGATGGCCAAAAGGCCTGGGCCCGCAATGTCCACCTCCTGCTGAATTTGGTGATTTTGGGGATCCTGGGCTGGCAGGCGGTGACTGGCTTTCAAATTGTGCAGCGCATCGTCAACCAGATGCTAACCTCTCCTCAGCTGGCCTAGCCCTTTTCCGGCTAAGGGCGATCGATCTGGAAGGCGTCCATGCCACAATGGACGCTATCCCCTTTGTCTTTCTCCTTGGATTGGAGAAGGATGCTTTCCCAAGCTACTGAGCCCTAGCAAGCGGTTCTCCCATGCCTGTTAGCCCTCTTCCCAGTTGGGTCAAGCGCTCTATTGGCAAGGCCAGCGATATCTCGGCGGTGCAGCAGGTGATCAAGCAGCGGGGCCTGCACACCATCTGCGAAGAGGGGCGCTGTCCCAATCGGGCCGAATGCTACAGCCAAAAGACCGCCACCTTCCTGCTGATGGGTGGGATCTGTACCCGCGCCTGTTCCTTTTGTCAGGTGGCCAGCGGGCGGCCCGCGCCGTTGGATCCGCAGGAGCCGGAAAAGGTGGCTGAGGCCGTTGAGCTGCTGGGGCTCCGCTATGTGGTGCTCACCTCGGTAGCTCGCGACGACCTGCCCGACCAGGGATCCGGCCGCTTCGTGGAGGTGATGGAAGCAATTCGGCGACGCTGCCCTGGGATCCAGATCGAGGTGCTCACCCCCGATTTTCGCGGGGATCGCGACTGCATTGCCCGTGTGGTGGCGGCCCGACCGACCTGCTACAACCACAACATCGAAACCGTACGCCGGCTGTCGCAGGCGGTGCGGCGCAGCTCTGGCTACGACCTGTCGTTGCGGGTTTTGCAAACCGTCAAGGAGCTGGATCCCGGCCTGCCCACCAAGTCCGGCCTGATGCTGGGGCACGGGGAGACCCGCGCGGAAGTGCTGGAAACCTTTCGCGATCTGCTGGCGGTAGGGTGTGACCGGCTCACCCTGGGTCAGTACCTGCAGCCTTCCCTGGCCCACCGCCCGGTGCAGCGCTACTGGACTCCGGAGGAGTTTGTCGAGCTGGGCCAGATTGCCCTCCAGATGGGGTTTCGCCAGGTGCGCTCTGGGCCTTTGGTGCGCAGCTCCTACCACGCCGCCGAAATGGCCCAGGATGGCGGGGAAGGGGGATCCTAGGCCTTTTCAGCCAGCTCTTGGCTGCTGATGAGATCCCGCAAGAGGGCCCCTAGGCCGAACCCCTCTGGGGCAAACCGGAGCAACACCTGTGGCGCCAGGGATCCCAGGCGGTACAAACTCACTCCCGCCACCAGACCTGGCAAGAGGCTGTTGCTCCAGCCTCCCCACAGCCAAGAGCTCACCCCCTCGGCCAAAAGCAGCAGCGCCCCGTTGAGTAGCAGCAGTCGCCACAGCCCCTCCTGGACGGATCCCAGCGCCCCCCCTAGGGATCCCCAGGGTAGGCGCAGCCGCATTCCCAAGCCCAGCAGCCACAGCCCATCCAGCAGCGGCGCCAACAGCAGATCCAGCCCCAGTGGCGCTAAGCCCACCGCGATCCCCTTGCCGAGGGCGCAGGCCGTGCTCCATTGCTCGACAAAGCAGGCGTGGTGCTGCCACTGCTTTTGCCAGAGCTGGGCCTGGAGGCACTCCAGCCGCTTCAGCACGTTGAGGGCCAATAGGGATCCCGCCTCTGCCTGCAAAATCTCCACAATGCGCTCTCGCAGGGCCTCGATCTGGGGTGCGGGCCGCTCCCATTCCAAGGTAATGCGGCCATCTGGCCAGTGGGTGCGCACCTTAGTGGGCTTAGGACAGGCGGCCACTGTTAAGATCTCCTGGGGCAACACCCAGCCCAAGTGATGGCTGATCTGGGTGCGAATGGCCTGCAACTCGGCTTCCGAATAGAGATCGCACTTGTTCAACACCAGCAGGATCGGCTTGTGCAGGGTGCGCAGCTCCAACAGAGCTTGGTACTCCAACTGGGTCAGGTCGGCGGCGATGACAAACAGGATCAAGTCGGCGGCGCGGGCCACCTCCCAGGCCAACTGTTCGCGGGCTTCTCCGTTGACCTCGTTCAAGCCGGGCGTATCGATGAGCCGCACCTGCCAAGGGATCCCCGGCCCCGGCTGCCACAGCAGCGATTGTGGCTGTTGCGTCACCCCGTTGAGGGGCCCTACCTCCAGGCGGGCCTCGCCGGTCAGGGCGTTCAAGACAGCCGACTTGCCGCGGTTGACCAGACCAAACACCGCAATGGAAAACACCCGACTGACAAGACGCTTGCGCAGAGTGGATAAAGCTTTGAACTCCGGCTGCAAGTCCTGACGGCTGGCCAGAGCTTGCCAGTGATCCCAGCAACGCTGAAAAACGGTTTCGGCTTGAGTTAGAGGAGTGGTCATCGACAACAAAAATGGCCTAACCCCCACTCTAGAAGGAATTGATCCCCATAGCCAGGCTAGTATTCCCCCCCAGCGTGGGGAAGTCCGCCGGGATCCGAAGCTCACAGAATGGGGCATGATCACCTTGGGGCGTTGGCGCTCCCGAGTCTAGAATCTCATCGACTGTTGCTATGCTGTACCGCCTCCCCAACTCGCTCCGCTGGCTCCGTCTTGGCGGATCCCATCGCTCCAAACAAGAGCGTCAAATTGTGCGCAGCCTGCTGGCCTTTGCAGGTGCCCTCCTGATCGTGGATATCGTGCTCCTGAGCGCCCTTTACTAGTCCGATGGTATTTCCAGCTCCCCATTTCTACGCTTGTCGAGAAAAAGCGCTATCATGGAGATCCATTGGTCAAGCTCCGTTGATGGCTCTGTAACTCCTACGAGGCAGGTCGGATGGATTGGGTAGAAAAAGTTCTCGAAAAGCTCCGCGAATGGGTGGAACGTGTAATTGATACCCTTCTGGGAAGTCCTGAGCCCCAACCTGCCCCCATTCCCGTAGAAAATGGATCCCATCGTCGTCGCTAATCCGACTGCCATCGCTTCCGGTGGCGAGCTCCTCAGCCTTCTGGTTCTGCACGGCCCCAACCTCAACTTGCTAGGGGTGCGAGAAGTAGGCATCTACGGCTCGGTGTCCTTAGAGCAGATCGATCGGGCGCTCCACCAGCAGGCAGAAGTTCTTGGGGCAAAGCTGGAGATCCTGCAGTCTAACCATGAGGGAGTGTTGGTTGATGCCGTCCACCGCGCCCGCCAGCAGCACGCCGGCATCCTCATCAACCCCGGCGCCTACACCCACACCAGCATTGCCCTGCGGGATGCCATTGCTGCCGTGGGTCTGCCCACCGTAGAAGTTCACCTGAGCAATATCTATCGCCGCGAACCTTTCCGCCAGCACTCCTACATTGCTGCTGTAGCCATTGGCCAAATCAGTGGATTTGGAGCCCACAGCTACCTATTGGGCCTACAGGCTCTAGTTCAGCACCTGCGGCTGCAGGCCGTCCAAACCTGACCGAAGAAGTTTGGCCTTACCTCGACGCTACCGCGATAGTCGCTGCTTGGTGATCCGCAAACGCGGGGAGGCCCCCCACCTAGAAGAGGCAGACACTGGGTTTCCCGGTGGAGAACATCTGTCCTCAGCCGTGTGGGAGAGGAGGGCAGGCGCCAGGTAGGTATCGTGCGGGCGCAACTCAAAGAGTGGTTAACTGGTAAGACCAGTGGGCAGCTGAGAGGGACAGTGGGGATCCCCTAGGTTCCTATCCATGGCTGCGCGGATCCGCCTGATTCGAGAGGACAGGCCTGCCCGGCTGCAGCTCAGACACCTGTCCGGCATTGGTCAACTGCAGGGGCTGCCCAGTTGCCAGAGCCAACACATTGGCCCGCAAAATGGCGGCAGGCTGTTCTCCAATAGCAGATCCCAGCACTTCCCCTTGACCATCCAAAAAGAGAAAGTGAGGGATCCCGTTCACCCGGTAGCGGCTCAACTCCGGCAGCCACTTGGGGTTGTCCACGTTTAGCATGACGAAGTTCACCTGATCGGCAAATTCTTTCTTCAAGTTGGCCAGGAGGGGTGCCATTGCTCGGCAGGTGGTGCACCAATCGGCGTAAAACTCCACCAGAGAAGGCTTGCCGTTGGCCTGCGCTTCCTCCCAGGACACTGCCTCTGCAGCCAAGTCGGCCAAGCTGGTGCTGGCCTGACGAGCTTGATTGGCTAGAAACAAGCCTGCCGCCAGGATCACTGCCACCATGGCAACTAACCCGTTGCGCAACCGTTTTGCCCAGTCTTCCTTCATAGCTCCATCACCTCGCCATCTGGTGCCCCTGGATTCAGCTTCCGCCTTCCCCGTTCTAGCATCCCCCTCTCTTGGCGGTGGGTCAACTAGGTTCTGGATGGTTGTCTCCCGGGTTTTGGGTGAGGGATCCCTGCTGGAGAGGAGGGCAGGTGGACATACTCCCCCCAGCTATAGCTTGCTTCTGCGCACCAGTAAGCCTAGGAATTCTTGTTGCTGGTTTCACTACAGCTTGTTAAAGAACCAAGGGGTACAGTAGCAACACTTAGCAAACCAACTCCGGAAGCAGGATGGATTAATCAGGAGTAAACAAGTCTGCACTATCTGCTCCACGCTATACTTCCCAACTCTGGAAAACTGCCGAATAAAATGCTTCAACACCGACCCCATCATCTCAATAGGATTCAATTCCGGTGCATA
>NZ_JANSJN010000088.1:6503-11484 GCF_047462555.1 Synechococcus sp. B60.1 | reverse complement strand
CTCCCTCTGGGAGAGGGGCCGGGGGTGAGGGCTGACTCCCTCCGGGAGAGGGGCTGGGGGTGGTCGCGTGAGCGGCGCGGAGCGCTTGGGCCGCCGGCGGGCCCCCTCAAACTTGCTCGGATACTCAGCAAAGGAAATGGCAGGCCAAAGCAATACCTCAACAGAGCAGCTCAAGAGCAGCCTTTTTGCCCCCCTATTCCTAGGGATCCTCCTTCTCTGGCTTAGCGCCTGTGCTGCCCCCGCTCGCCCGCCCCACCTGATTGCCACCGTCACCTCGGATCCCAAAACCTTCAACACCTATCTGGCCACCGAGAGCTCCAGCCGCGACGCCATCGCCTACCTGGAGGCGGGCCTGGTCACCCTCGATGAAGATACCCTCCTGCCCAAGCCGGAGCTGGCGGAAGGCTGGGAAGTGTCTGAGGACGGCTTGCGCTATGTCTTCACCTTGCGGGAGGGGCTGCGCTGGTCGGACGGGGAGCCCCTGACAGCGGCAGATGTGGACTTTACCTTCAACCGCATCATCTTTGACGAGCGGATCCCGACCTCGGCGCGGGATGTGTTGCGCATCGGCGAGGCGGGGGCGCTGCCCCAGGTGCGGGCCTTGGACGAGCGGCGGGTTGAGTTTGTCCTGCCGGAGCCCTTTGCCCCTTTCCTGTTGCAGGCCGGGTCCCCTCTCTTGCCCAAGCACATTCTGCAGCCCACTGTGGAGCAGGTGGACGGCCAGGGCAACCCCCTCTTTCTCCAGACCTGGGGAGTTGACACGCCGGTGCAGGAATTGGTGGGGGCCGGCCCCTACATCTTGCAGGAATATACCCCCGGACAGCGGCTGGTGTACCGTCCCAACCCCTACTACTGGAAAGGGGAAGGGATCCCGCGCATCGAGCGGGTCATCCTGCGCATCGTGGACTCGGAAGATACGGCCCTGTTGCAGTTTCGCTCCGGCGAGACCGACGTGTTTTCGGTGCGAGGCAGAGATTTTCAGCTCCTGAAGCGGGAAGAAGAACGGGATCAGTTCAGGATTTACAATCTCGGCCCCACCCTCAACAACAATTTCTTTGCCTTCAACCTCAGCCGGGCCCGCAACCCCCAAACCGGGCGGCCCTTTGTGGATCCCGTCAAAAGCCGCTGGTTCAACGATTTGAACTTCCGCCGGGCGGTGGCCCACGCCCTGAACCGGCAATTTTACGTCGAGAGCGTCCTGCAGGGGCTGGGCGAGATCCAGCACTCGGTCTTCTCCCCCGCCAGCCCCTTTTACCTCAGCCCGGCAGAGGGCCTGCCCACCTACGACTACGATCCCGAAAAGGCGCGGCAACTGCTCTTGGCTGCCGGCTATACCTACGACGCCGAAGGCCACCTACGGGATCCCGACGGCAACCGCGTCCGCTTCAGTCTCATCACCAACGCCGGCAACAACCAGCGGGAGGCCACCGGCGCCCTGATCAAGGCCGACCTGGCGCGGATCGGCATCACCGTTGACTTCACCCCCATTGCCTTCAACACGGTGGTGCAGCGCACCGACAGCCGCGACTGGGAAACCTTGTTGCTGGGCTTTGGCGGCGGCGGCACCGAGCCCAACAACGGCTCCAACATTTGGCGCAGCGATGGCCGCCTGCACCTGTTTAACCTGGGGGATCTGCCCGGCAATCCCGCCGAAGGAGTGGAAGTGAGCGATTGGGAGCGGGAGATCGACCGCATCTTTATTGCGGGGGTGCGGGAGCTGGACTTTGAAAAGCGCAAGGCCCTCTACGACCGCTTTCAAGTGATCATCCAGGAACAACTGCCCCAGATCGGCACCTTCAACCCCCTGGTGCTCTCGGCCCTGCGCAACCGCCTGCAAGGGGTGGATCCCCGCCCCATCCTCGGCCCTCTCTGGAACCTGGATCAGCTTTCCATCCAGGACATGCTGCAGGAGCGGTAGCCTACCTCACCGTCAGCTCCACCTCCCCCGTGCTCCTGAGGACGTTGATCCCCACCCCTCCTGCCTGGAGATACAGGCCGATGTCCAGGGATCCCCGCCCCACCTGGATGTTCTCAAGAGTTACATAGGGCAGCCACAGGGGCAGGGTGGGCTGGGTGAGGCGCACCTGCTGGGCCAGCCCGTCGATCTCCAGGCCTAGGCAGGCTTGCAGCAGCAGGAACACACTGGCCGCTGCCCAGGACTGGGGCAGACAGGCCACCGGGTAAAGAGTGGGGCCTTCCCGCTGACGCCGGCGAAAGCCACAGAACAGCTCCGGCAGCCGCCGCAGCTCCAGAAACTGGCTGGCATCAAACAGGGCCGTCAATACTTGGGCTGCCTCCGCCTTGTAGCCATAGCGGGCCAAACCTGCTGCAATCAGGGCGTTGTCGTGGGGCCAAATGGAGCCGTTGTGGTAGGACATGGGGTTGTAGCGCCCTTCCCCTTCCGCCAGGGTGCGGATGCCCCAGCCGCTGAAAAAAGCGGGCTCCAAAAGTTGCCGCGCGATGCGCTCGGCATGCTGCGGGTGGGCGATCCCGGAAAACAGGCAGTGGCCCATGTTGGAGCTGCGCACACGGCAGGGCTGCTTGCGCCCGTCCAAAGCTAGGACATAGCCGCCCAGCTCCTCGCACCAAAACTGCTCCCAAAACCGCTGCTGCAGTTTCTGGGCCTGCTGGCGCAGTTGCGCTGCTTGCTCGTGCCGCCCCAACAGCTCCGCCATCTCCGCCGCCAACAGCTTGGCCTCGTAGGCGTAGCCCTGCACCTCGCACAGGGCTATGGGTGGCTCGGCCAGGGATCCGTCGGCATAGAAGATGGCATCTTCCGAGTCTTTCCAGCCCTGGTTGCGCAGGCCCCGCCGCGCTTTGCCGGCATACTCCAAAAAGCCGTCGCCGTCGGGATCCCCGTAGGTGTCCATCCAGTGGAGAGCTGCCTCGATATTCGGCCACAACTGCCGCAACAGCTCGAGATCCCCACTGCGGCGCACATAGCGCCCTGCTAGCACCACAAACAAAGGAGTGGCGTCGATGCTGCCGAAGTAATTGCCAAAGGGGATCTCGCGGGTCTTGGCCATCTCACTGTAGCGCTGCTCGTGCAGGATCTTGCCGGGCTCGGCATCGCGGCTGGGATCCACCTCCTGCGCCTGGTGGGCTGCCAGGTACAGCAACACCCCCCGGGCCAAGTCGGGGAACCACCAGAGGGTGGCCAAGGCGGTGATTAGCGCGTCGCGGCCAAAGACCGTGGCAAACCAAGGCACCCCGGCGTGGGGATAGAGCCCATAGGGGGTGCGGGCCAGCATCATCACCAGGTCGTCCCGCGAGGCGTTGAGCCACTCGTTAAACTGAGCGTTGCCGGTATCGATGCGGTGGGCCAAAGCTCTTAGCGCCGCCCGCTGCTCCCGCTCTGCCTGCAGCGCCTCCTGGTAGGTCAAAGGCGGGATCTCCTCGCCGCCGTAGCTGCAGACGACCCTCACCTCCAAGTCCCGCTCCTCCTGCGGCGCCAGCGGCACCCACCACTGCGCCAGCTTTTCCGAAACCACGTCCGGAGGAGGGGAAAACAGGATCCGGGTTTGCCGCTCCACCCCGTCCAGGCCGCGGTAGCGCAAGGTTACCCCTTCTGAGCTCACCTGGGCCGGCAGCAGTTGTCCCCGCTTTGTCCGCCGGATGCCGCGAATCTCAAACATATCGGCAAAATCGGCCTCAAAGCGCAGGGTAAGGGGCACGCGGAGCGTCTCCAAACCGTAGTTGTGAAGGCGGATCCGCTCATAGGCCACGTTGTTCCATAAAAAAGTGGTGCGCAGGACGTGCAACGTCTCCTGCTCAATGAACTGCCCCTCCGAGGTGGTGAACTCGGGGTTGGTGAGATCCACCGCCAGAATATCCTTGTCTTCCCGCACCTCCGAGCTGAGCAGCAAAAACTGTTTCCCCTGCAAATCCAAGACCAGCCGTGACAAGAAGCGGGTATCGTCGCGGAACAGGCCGTGATCCCGGATGCCGAGGGGGCGCATGTTGCCCAGGCGGTCAAAAATAGCAAAGCAGTTGTCCTGCTTGAGGACATGGGGACGCGCCTCCACCAAGGAAGCGCTGGCGCGGATGTAGTACTGATCCTGAATCTGGATGATGTCTTCGGCCATCTGCGTCTTCCCACCCAACCAAAGGAGCAAAACAGGAGCCCCCAGATAGCCCCAGCTTTACCTGGGCAGGGTTGACAGGCCGGGGGTGGCTTTCTTCGAGCGCTCCTGCCGTTCGTTCACCAATTGGTTGTAAAGAGCTTCGTATTCCGACACCATCCTCTCGACGCTAAACCGCTCCTCAAACGCCTGCCGCACCCCCGCTCGGTCAAGGGATCCCACCTTTTCCAGCGCCTCCACTGCCTCTTCCACCGAGTCCACAATAAAGCCGGAGCGGCGGTCGGCCATCACTTCTGGCACCGAGCCAAAGCGAGTGGCAATCACCGGCGTGCCACAGGCCATCGCTTCAATCATGACTAGCCCAAAGGGTTCCGGCCAGCGGATGGGAAACAGCACCGCATAGGCCTTGCCCAAGAACTCGCTCTTCTCCTGTTCGGTGATTTCCCCCACGATCTCCACATTGGGGTGGCGCCTGGCCAAAGGCTTAATCTCTAACTCGTAGTACTGGCGATCCACGGCGTCAATTTTGATAGCAGCTTTCAGGGGCATCCCTGCCCGCGCGGCAATTTCAATGGCCGTGTCCAGCCCTTTCTCCGGCGAGACCCGGCCCAGAAAAGCCAGGTAATCTCCCTTTTCTGGATAGAAACGGTGCAGATTCAGGGGCAAACCATGATAGACCGTCCCCACCCAGCGCGCCTGGGGCAGGGGCCGCCGCTGGGCATTGGAGATGGAGACCACTGGGATGTCCTGAAACTCGGTGTAGAGAGGCTGCAGCTCCGGAATGTCCAGCCGCCCGTGCAGGGTGGCCAAAAAAGAGACTTGAGGGTGGCGGCGGGCCAGGGCGTAGGGGTAGTAGTCAATGTGGCCGTGGATGATGTCAAACTCATTGGCCATCTGAA
>NZ_JANSJN010000088.1:0-6403 GCF_047462555.1 Synechococcus sp. B60.1 | reverse complement strand
AGGGTGGCGGCGGGCCAGGGCGTAGGGGTAGTAGTCAATGTGGCCGTGGATGATGTCAAACTCATTGGCCATCTGAAAGGCTTTCTCTACCATCAGGATGTGGGGAGCCACCGTGTCAATAGCCGTGGGATCCAAGCGCAAAGCCCGCTCCCGAAAAGGGATGAGACGCGCTTGGGTTTGGGAGTCGCCGCTGGCAAATAGAGTCACCTCGTGCCCACGTCGCACCAGCTCTTCAGTTAACCAAGAAACCACCCGCTCCGTACCGCCGTAGAGCTTGGGGGGCACGCTCTCGTGCAACGGGGCAATCTGGGCAATGCGCATCGTTATCCTCCGAACCCAAGGAGTAGCTGTTGGGGTTGTTGGCGCGTTGAAAGGCACTTTCCGAGCGCTGACCCTGGCAGCTTGTTACAGAGTTCTCCTGCTGCCCGCAACCCCTTGGCCCAAGCAGGATCAAGACAGGAATCCATCCAGAGCCAGGCCTAACCTCTATGCTAGCCGGCTAAGCCTCCTGCAGGGGTTGGCGAATGGTTAGGTGGGCCTAGGGCTAGGCGTTGGTGTGGACGAAGGGCTGGGACGAGGGGAAGGGCTGGGCGAAGGCGACACTGAGGGAAAAGGATTGGGCGTGCCGGTCGGGGTTGGTGTTGGGGTGAGTGAGGGCGTCGGCAGTACCCGCAAGGGGGCTTTGGCGGAGGCAATGCGGCCTTGGCTGTCTGCTACCATGGCCGTAACCTCGTAATCTCCAGGGGGGGCAGAGGCCGGAATGGTGATGGGAAGGGTGCCGATGCAGGTTCTGCTGTTGGCCTGACAGCCGGCGGCAGCGGCGGTGAAATCAAACGTGAGGGTGAGGGGGTTCTGTCGGATTTCCACCCGGAAGCTAATGCCGCTGCCCAAACCCGCAGGAGTTGTAACGGCCACCAAGACATTGAAGGGCACCGTCTGTCGGGCGTCCGTTAGGGCCACCACGGCAATCGAAGGTGGCTCTGCTGAGAAAGATGCGGTGGGGGAAGGACTGGGGCTAGGGAAAGGATTCCAGAGTGGAGTGGGGGTCGGGGTGAGCAAAGGCGTCGGGACAGGACTGGGGACGAGAAAAGGAGTGGGTGTTGGCGCCACAACCGTTACCGGCACAGGAGTAATGGTGACTGAGGGTTGCTCGCGGCCATCTTCTTGGCAGGCCACCAGTGACAACGACAGAAAGGCGGCTACACTGGCTTTCATCCAAGAGACCGCTAGCGCCCAACTGCGGCGGAATCCAGAGGACGGCTGTTTCATGGGCTTTGGCTCCTCACAACACAAGCTTGGGGGGTTTGTTAGAAGAACCGAGTCTCGGCAGCGTTCAACTCGAAAACCCGCACAGTCCTGCTCCCTTAACGGCGAGTCTCGCAGATCCTCCTAACACTATAGATAGAGTCTCATCTTTTCGCAAACACTATGAGTGGTTCCTGCTGCATGGGATCCGCCTTGGCGGTGAGATCTCAAGAGCGCTCGGGTTAGACTGATAAGTGCCACAGCAAGAGGGGATCCATGGCAGCAAAGGTGGAAGCAGAACCATCGCCAGCTCAGGAAGGGCCCAAAGAGGCCTGCGGCGTGTTCGGCATTTTGGCCCCCGGCGAGGAGGTGGCCAAGCTGACCTACTTTGGGCTGTTTGCCCTGCAGCACCGCGGCCAGGAATCGGCGGGGATTGCCACCTTTGAGGGGGCCTTTTGCCGAGTGCACAAGGCAATGGGGCTGGTTTCCCAAGTGTTTGACGAGGTGAACTTAGGCCAGCTCAGCGGCGATCTGGCAGTAGGCCACACCCGCTACTCCACTACAGGATCCAGCCGCATGGCCAACGCCCAACCGGTGATTGTGGAAACCCGCTTGGGGCCGCTGGCTTTGGCTCACAATGGGAACTTGGTCAATGCCGAAGAGCTACGGCGTGAACTGGAAGCTGCCGAGTGCCACCTCACCGGTAGCACCGACTCGGAATGTATTGCCCACACCATTGCCCAGGCAGTGAACCAAGGTCAAGACTGGGTGGGAGCCACCTGTCAAGCCTTGCGCCGCTGCCGCGGGGCTTTCAGTCTGGTTATCGGCACGCCAGAAGGCCTGATGGGGGCGCGGGATCCCTACGGCGTGCGTCCGCTGGTGTTGGGGCTTTTGAGCAGCAACCCCGCCAGACAGGAGCTGCTGCAACCGCAGAGGCTGGGGATCCTCTGCAGCAACGGCACGCTCAACCACCCAGAAGCCCAGCCACTGCACTACGTGTTGGCCTCAGAAACCTGTGCTTTGGATATCATCGGGGCGGATTATCTGCGCCAGGTGGAGCCGGGGGAGCTGGTGTGGATTGACCGTCAAGGGCTGCAATCCCTGCGCTGGGCGGAGCCCAACCCCAAACTGTGCATCTTTGAGATGATCTACTTTGCCCGCCCCGACAGTTGCATGCATGGAGAGAGCCTCTATTCCTACCGCGTGCGGCTGGGGGAACAACTGGCCAAAGAAGCCCCGGCGGAAGCTGACTGGGTAATAGCAGTGCCTGATTCCGGCACACCGGCAGCCATTGGCTATGCCCGCCAGTTGGGGATCCCCTACACCGAGGGGCTAATTAAAAACCGCTACGTGGGCCGCACCTTTATTCAGCCCACCCAGTCGATGCGGGAGCGGGGCATTCGCATGAAGCTCAACCCTCTCGAAGATGTGCTGCGGGGGAAGCGGATTGTGATTGTAGACGACTCAATTGTGCGGGGCACCACCAGCCAAAAGATCGTCAAGGCCCTGCGCCAGGCGGGGGCCACCGAGGTTCACATGCGCATCTCCAGCCCGCCGGTTACCCATCCCTGCTTCTACGGCATTGACACCGACAGCCAAGATCAGTTGATTGCCGCCAAGTATTCGGTGGCAGAAATTGCTGAGAAGATTGGGGTGGACTCACTGGCCTACTTGAGCTGGGAAGGCATGCTGGCCGCCACAGGTCGGGATCCCAATTCCTTTTGCTCGGCTTGCTTTACCGGCCACTACCCCATCCCCATTCCTGAGGGGCTGAAGCGCTCCAAGCTGGCTTTGGAGACGGCAGCCAGCCGCAAAGATCGCTAGCAAATGCTGGAGAGTCTGCAGAGGGGGTCTGAGAGCACGCTATGACCTTGCGCCTGCGACAACTGGGGGATCCCATCCTGACTCAAGTGGCTGAGCCGGTCGCCGAGTTTGGGACGCCGGCTTTGCAAAACCTACTTGAAGAGATGCTCGCCACCTTGAAAGAGGCGCAAGGGGTGGGTCTGGCCGCTCCCCAGGTGGGATCCCCTCTCCAGATCCTCATCGTGGCCTCCCGTCCCAACCCTCGCTATCCCGATGCACCCCAGATGGAACCCCTGGTCATGATTAACCCCCGTCCCTTGGCCTTGAGCGACGAGCAGGTGTTGGGGTGGGAGGGCTGCTTGAGCGTGCCCAACTGCCGCGGCTTGGTGGCCCGTGCCCGCGAGGTGGAGGTGGAGTATTACACCCCTGCGGGATCCCAGCAGCGGGTGATCTGGCGGGACTTTCCGGCCCGCATCTTCCAGCACGAATACGATCACCTCTTGGGCCGGTTGTTCCTGGATCGGCAGCCGCAGCAACTGCTTTCTGAGGCCGACTACCAAGCCCGGATTTTGGCCCAGCCCCCTGCCTGAGGATCCCTATGCCCTACCTGGTCATCTACGACGGCCTGTGCAACCTTTGCGCCAATGGGGTCAAGCTTTTAGAGCAACTGGATCGCGGCCAGCAGTTTCGCTACGCCCCCATGCAAGACACGGCCACCCTGGCCCAATGGGGGATCCCACCCGAGCAGATGGAACTGGGGATGATCCTGATCGACCTGGAGCAGCCAGAGCGCCGCTGGCAGGGATCCGACGCCGTCGAACACATTGCCGCCCTCTTGCCCAGCGGATCCCTGTGGCTGGCCCTCTACCGCAACCTCCCCGGCCTCAAGCTTTTGGGAGACTGGGGCTACGCCCAGATCCGGGATCACCGCTACGAGTGGTTTGGCCGCCGCGACACCCTTTATCTACCTGCTGACTACAAGCGTTGCCGGGATCCCCTGGCCCAGACCGACTGAGGCATGGGTAGCTGAAACGGTTCGTTATGTTGTTACTGCTACACAACGCAGTCGCAAACGCACCGGCAGCGCGGAGTGCCTAGAGAACGTCTTAATCGAGTTTGAAATAACCATCAATTCAATTGTCTAGCACAAGGGATCCCTTTTCCAGGTTTGAACTCCTCTTCTCAAGCCTGGCGTGCTTGAAATGCTCTAGACAATCTTAAGACTCGATTAAGACTGACTTCCTGCGGAGAACCCCTCAAGTTTGACTTGAGACCTCTCCAGGGTCAAGGTAAAAATAGAGACGAAGCTAGCCAACAGGGGGTGGGCCGTGGCTATCAGCGAGGGCGGACAAGTTGCCGGTAGTTCAGAGGTTATTCAGTTGGTTCCTAGAAGGGGGGATCTCGTTAGCGGAAATGGAGCTATTGGAAGTTTTGGCGAAAGAAGCAGAAAGCTTTTTCTACAGACAATGCTACAACCCCTGGATTGGGAAGTGCAGTTTGCGGTTTGGAAAACCCTACTGAACTCTGGCATCCCTCAACTGGTGCAAGTAGCAAAAAGATATCCCGTTCCCCTACGTCCAGTTGGAAACCCTGAAGAGAGATATCGAGCCGGCGAGCGGGACTTTCGCTGGGCAGATCTGGGGAGGGTCAACCTTAGCCGGCTAGATCTAAGGGGGCTTGACTTAAGCGGGGCCAGTTTAGTTCGGGCAAGGCTGAGCCAGGTCAATCTAAGCCACACCAGCCTGATTGGAGCCAACCTCAGCCAGGCAGACCTCAGCGGCGCAGATCTGAGAGGAGCCAACTTAAAGGGAGCTAATCTGATGGGGGCCAATCTCATTGGCGCCAACTTGCAGGGAGCCAATCTGGCAGACGCCAACCTGAAGTGGGTCGTCATTTCCCCCGAAACGCAAATTGACCGCAAGTGGCGGCTGGTCTGGGAAATTGTCAATGGCCATGCTCAGGGAAAAAACCTAGCTCAGGCGGACTTGAGCGAGGCCAACCTGGATTGGGCTGACCTGCGGGGGGCCAACTTGGCGCAAGCAGACCTAAGGGGGGCAAGGCTTGTCGGCGCCAACTTGCAGGAAGTCGACCTCCAGGGAGCCGACCTCCGGTGGGCCAGCTTGGAGAGAGCCAACCTCAGTCGGGCCGATTTGAGCGCAGCTTGCCTGCAACTGGCCAGCCTGCGGGGAGCTATCCTTTCCCCTGAAACCCAAATAGACCGCAAGTGGCGGCTGGTTTGGGAAATTGTCAACGGCCACGCTCAGGGAAAAAACCTAGCTCAGGCGGACTTGAGCGGGGCCAACTTGAGCTGGGCAAATCTAAGCGGGATCAGGCTCCCTGGCGTGAACTTGGTGGGAGCCGACCTGAGCGGGGCCAACCTCTGCGGCGTAGACCTACAGTGGGCAGAGTTGAGCAAAGCCAATCTAAGCCAGGCGGATCTGAGGGGGGCCAACTTAAACCAAGCGGATCTCAGCGGGGCAGACCTAAGCGGTGCCAACCTCAGTGGAAGCAGCTTGATCAAGGCCGAACTAGCCAAGGCCAAGCTTGTGGGGGCCAAGTTGGCGCAAGCCAACCTCGTCGGAGCCAAGCTGAGACGGGCTAAGCTCAACGGCGCAGATCTAAGGGGGGCCAGCCTCATCGGGGCCGACCTCAGCGAAGCCAAACTGGGCAAGACAGACCTGAACTTGCCTAGCTTGAGATGGACGGTGATTTCTGTAGAGGCCAGTCCGGAGAGTAGCTGGTGGTTCATGATTTTCCATGCTGGCGCCCCTTCGCAGGAGCTGAGCCAAACAGACTTGAGAGAGGCGGACTTGAGAAAGGCCAACCTCAGCCGGGCAGACCTCAGCGGGGTAAGGCTCAGTGGAGCTAACCTAAGCCAGGCTTATTTGATTGGGGCAGATCTAAGCGAGGCCAGCCTAGATGAAGCCAATCTAAAGAGGGCCAAGCTGGGCGAGGCCGACCTAACCCACGCCGATCTCAGCGGAGCCAAGCTGAGTAGGGCCTATCTGGGCAGAGCCAACCTCAGCGGCGCCGACCTGAGAGGGGCAGATCTGGAGCTGGCCAGTCTGCCGCGGGTGATCCTTTCTCCTGCAACCCAGATCGAGGCCAAGTGGCGTCTGGTGTGGGAGATCGTCAACGGTCAAGCCTCCAAGAGAAACTTGAGTGGAGTTGACCTGAGCGGCGCTAACTTGAATTGGGCCAAGCTCAACGGGGTGCAACTGGTCGGGGCAAACCTAAGTGGAGCCAGCCTCATTGGAGCGGATCTAGGAGGATCCAACCTCAGCCAAGCCAATCTGAGGAAGGCCAATTTGAGCTACGCCAACTTGGAGGGATCCAACCTAGACAATGCCATCCT
>NZ_JANSJN010000087.1:0-11495 GCF_047462555.1 Synechococcus sp. B60.1 | reverse complement strand
GGTGGGGAATTCCGCACCTTACGTTAAAGCTGAGCTGTCGATCCCCAGCAAAAGTGGCTCTAGATGGGAAGGGATCCGCTGCTGCCCGTTAGGCTGCTGCAAGAGTACAAAAGAGTGCTGCTGAGTTCTATCGGATTCTCGAGCGGCTGCTGCGCAGGATGAGCCATGCCAATTCCAAGGCCGGCCCCAGCACTCGCCAAGCGCGAAAGCAAAGCAGCAGGGATCCCTGTCCGTGCCAGCCGGTGTGGGTGAAGGTCAAGCGCAGGTGGCGGGCCAGCGAGGGAGGGAGGGCCGCCAACAGCCCTAGGCACTGCCCCGTCAAGGCCGGGTTGGCAAAGCCGATTTCTAGGCCGCCTTGCCAGGACTGGATCTGGATCCCCTTGGCCAACCGCTTCAGAAGGGGCCAGAAGCGAGGCCAGTCAGCAAAGGAGGGACGGCAGCCCACCCGGGCCGGCCAATGCCCGCGAACGCAGAGGGATCCGCAACGCCATTCCCAACCCCGACGGCTGCCCCGCAGAGCCAAGCCCCCCCACCCGCGCCATTTCCAGCTCCAGGCGAGGGGGCCTTGCCAAGGCTTGCGGTAGCGTAGCAGGAGCTGTTGTGGCCAGAACAGAAACGGTCCCAACCCAGTGACCAGCAGCAGCCCTGCCAGGTACTTGATGATCTCAAGCCAGCCCATAGCGGGCCAGAAAACGGGGCAAATCGACTACCTGACAGGTATAGGATCCCTGCATCACCAGCCGCCCCTGCTGCGCGATCTCCACCTGAAACTGAACGCGCCTTCCCTCCACTGCTACGACTTCAACCTTCACCTGCAAGGGATCCCCCACCACAGCTGCTGAGCAGTGTTCTAGGACAAAGCGGATCCCGACTGCCGCTTCTTCCCCCTCGTAAAAAGGCTGCAAGGTGTTGTGGCCACATCGCTCGATCAGCGCCAACAGAGCTGGGGATCCGATCACCCTCACGCCGGGGTTGCCCAGGGCCTCAGCCGTCTGCTCGGGGCCGGGGATCCCTTGCCAGGTGCCACGGGTGCCGAGGGGAAGGAGTTTCACAACCCTAGAACCTCAACGCTAGCGGGACGCTGTTCTGGACTGCCACCAGCGCCAGCCCTGCCCAAGCAAAAGGAACAGAGCCAGGATCCCAACGCTGGCCGCCAGCACCAGGGCCCGCTCCAGGCGGGTGGCATAGAACCCCGTCACCGTCCAGTTGCGGCTGAGGTTGGATCCGAGGATGGCGAGCGTGGCCAGGCCCAAAGCTTCGATCCCCGTCCAAGTCGCCCTTCTCCCTTCTTGGTTCAAGGCTATGGGCTGCAGCGCCGCCAAGATCAAGGCGGTGATCAAGGCTGCCAGCAAGAAAGCTGCTTGCGGCTGGGCATGGACGAAATAACCCACCCCCAGCGGCAGGAGCAGGCTGCCCAGCGTCAGGCCGACCCCGGTTTGCAGGGGTTTGTCTAGCCCGTGCAGCCAGTAAAGAAGCGCAGCCAAGGCCATGGCCGCCATGCCCAAGTAGAGCGCCGCCGCTACGTAGGGCTGGGTGAGGTCGATCCCGGCCACCTGCAGGTTGAACTGGTGCAGCAGGTTTTGCAGCAGGGGTCGGGCCGACAAAAACAGGGCAGCCATCGCCCCCCAGCGGCTGGGAAAAGCCAGACACCCCAGCCCCAGCAGCGCCGCCCCGTAGGATCCCCCCAGCCGCAGTGCCAGCAGCGCCCCACCGCCTACCAGCGTCAGGCTCACACAGGTCCGCCAGAGTAAGGCCTCTTTCCCCTCGGGTGCCGGGATCCTGCTCTCCAAAGCCAGTAGAGCCCACGAGAGCAACACCCCCGCCCCGTACAGCAGCGCCCAAAAGGGATCCTGGTACAGCCCGTTGCGCACCAGAGCCAGGGCCAGCGCCATCGCCACCAGCCATCCCACTCCTGACCCCAGGGCCGACAGCAGCCGGTTCGATTCCACCTCGCTGTCGGGTGAGGACTCTGTCCCGCTGGCGCGAACGGGAACAGTCAACAGGGGCAGAGTGCCCGCCACTAGGCTGAGGGCGGCCAGACCAACAGGTAACAACACCGGCCAAGGGAGATCTGGCAGAGATTCCGCTCCCATCTCCATAAGGCGGGATCCCCAGGTGAGGGCAGCGATGCCGCTCCAGCCCTGGGCCAGCCCCATCAGCACAGACAGCATCTCTTCTTCAGCCAAGCAGCCCAGCAACGGGATCCCCACCAAGCCCATCCCCAGGCCGCAGCCCCACAACAGCAGGGAAAAAGCAGCTCCCGCCTCAGATCCCTCGAAGGCGCCGCCGGCTACACCCTGCCAGGTGGCCAAGCTGAGCAGCAGCACCGCCAGCCCCTGCCCGGCCCGCCCACAGCCGCCCAAGCCCAGCAGACCCAGTCCCACCAGCCCCCCCAACAGCAGGGCCAGCGGAACCGGTTCCGGCAACTGTCCCAGCCCCGCCCCCAGCGCTGCCAGGGCCGCCAGGCCCAGTCCCATTGCCGGCTGCCAACGGCGCAGGGATCCCCAGCGGCGATAGCGAATCGCTTCCAACAGCAGAACCACTAAGCCAATCGCTGCGGCAATCGCTAGCACTCCGCTTGCCATCTCCCCCTCCTGACCAACCCTTCCTCAACTATCGCCGATCTTGCAGTCGGGGAAGGGCAACGCCCTAAGCCGCCGAGGCGGTGGCAAAGATAAGCTGGAAAAGAGCAGCGAGGATAAGCTGGAAAAGAGCAGCGAGCCGACGTTCATGTCTTCCGGGCATTACAAGTTCGATCTCTTCCTGCGCTACCACCGGGCCCAGGCCCGTTGGGCGCGGCAGTTGGCGGAGCGGCTGGATCGGGAGGACTTCAAGGTCTGGTTTGACCGCTGGATGCTGCAGCCGGGAGACGACCGCCGGCTGGAGCTGCAACTGGCCATCGAACAATGCCGCTGGATCGGGGTGGTGGCCTCACCGGAATTTGTCGCCAATCCCTGGCCTAGAGATGAGCTCTACAGCGGCTTCTCCCACGCTCCGCCCCGACAGAACCAGCGCCTGCTGACCCTACTTCACACGCCCGCCGAGCTGCCCCGCCCCCTGGCAGAAGCGCCGCTGCTGGATTTTAGCGGCTCTGAGGAAGATCCGGTGCTGTTTGAGTACCGGGCCCGGGAGCTGATGCACTTTTTGGATCCCAGCTTTCCCACCCCTGGAGATCTGCAGCGATTTCGGCTGCAATACCACCGCCGCGAGGAACCTCCTGAAGATGAGGAAGTGCGGGGGTTCCAAGCTTTCCTACGAGCCATTCAGCTAGCCATCCTGCGCATTGCCACTGGCGAAATGCCCTCTGCCACACCGGAGGAAGGGGCACGTAAGATTGCCATTTTGCAATTTCTTCAGCGCCTGTTCCAGTGGAACAGCGCCGATATTCAATTCGATCGGGCCGAGGAGTGGCGCAAGCGGGGCAACCTAACCGAAGCCCTGGCCGCCTACGACCGCGCTTTGAATATGGATCCCAACTTTGCCCTGGCCTGGAGCCGCCGCGGCGATGTGCTGGTGCAGTTGGCCCGCTACCGCGAGGCGGTGGATAGCTACAACGGATCCCTGAGCATCAACCCCTACGACGAGGAGACGCGGCTGCGCCTGGCTCTGATTCTGGGGCGCCTGGGTCAGTACAAAGCGGCGGTGGTCAACTACGACAAGGTGCTGGAGAGCAACCCAGAGGACGCCCTGGCCTGGCACAACCGCGGCATTCGCCTCATGCAACTCAAGCGGCCCAAGCTGGCCCTCAACAGCCTGAACAAGGCGCTGCGCTACAACCCCCAACAGCCCCGCACCTGGCTGGCACGTGGGATCGTGTTGCGGCGGCTGCGGCGGCCCAGCTCGGCGGCGGCCAGCTTTGCTCGGGTTTTGAAGCTCAACCCCAGAAGTGGCCGGGTCTGGCGCTACCAAGGCAATGCCCTGTTCCACTGCCAGCGGCTGCGCTCGGCCATCGAGTGTTACAAGCGCTCGCTGCGGCTGCGCCGCCGGGATCCCATTACGCTCCATAACCTAGGGGTGGCTCTGCTGCGCCTGGGGCAATATCGGCTGGCCAGCAAAGCCCTGGAACGTGCCCTGCGCTACGACGCCGACAACCCCAAAAGCTGGTACGCCCGCGGCGTGGCCTTCCAGAAATTGGGCTACCTGAAGGAGGCTTGCATCCACTTTGAGGAGGCCCTGAAGATCCGGCCAAAGGACTTCCCGGCTCGCTACGCCCTGGCAGTGGCCCAGCAGGAGCTAGGGCAATACGAGGCCAGCCTGGAGCAGTTCCGGAGCTTGGTGCAGCAGCGTCCTGGCAGCTTTGCCTGCTGGTTTGGCCAGATCACCAGCCTGCGCCGCCTGGGCCGATTGGAAGAAGCCCTTGCCGCCGCCCAAGAGATGACCCGCCTCAACGAACGGGATCCCTGGGGCTGGTTTGCCTTGGGCCTGGTCTATGGCGACCTGGGGGATGCAGAGAAAGCGGCGCAAGCCTACTCGCGCGTCCTGGAGCTCACCCCAGAAGACGCAGTGGCCCTCAACAACCGCGCCTGGGAGGCCCTGAAGCTGGGGAAGTTGGAGCTGGCCCTGGCCGACGCCCAACGGGCTACACAACTGGAGCCGCAGCGGCCCGCCTTCTGGCATACCTTGGGGTTGATCCAACTACAGGCCGGCCAGCGAGAAGCGGCCCAGGCCAGTTTGCAGCGCTGCCTGGAGCTGGATCCCCAGTTTCAACCGGCCCAGGCTGCTTTGCAGAAACTATTGCTGGGCAACCTCGCCGAGAGCCCCGCTGTTGAGGCGCCGGCAGGAACGGCACTGCTAGACCTGAAAACCCTCACTCCTCAAGAGGAGCCGCAACTGGTAGACTGTAAGCCCCTACCGGATCCCTCCGCTTAGCCCTTGTCTTTTGCCAATCCCTATAGCGCCCTGAAAGCCCAGCCGCGAGGGCCAGCCCGGACGCAGGGGATCCCCCAGCCGCTCCACCACCGCATTCTGTGCGAGCTGCTCCACCGCGAATTGGTAGGTGCGATAGGCTCCCGAAGCGCGGATCCCATCCCTGCCCCCACCAGCCCCAAGCCCAACACCGCCAGCAGATCCAGACAACCCCAGCTGCAGCAGCCCAGCGGGGCAGCACAGCCAACTTGTTGGGGACTTTCCGACATAGCCAACCGCCACCACAGAGTGCCCCCACCCTAACACAACACAAAGTTGCCGCTCATCCTGGGTGCCTTCCTGTCCCACAAAGCCCAGATAAAAGGCCAATCCAGCCTACGCCATTTGTCGGTAATAAGCGACGCTTCCCAGTTCCGTATTGCTACAGACATCTGTTTGTAGCTTCAAACAACGGCTCGGAAAATCATGGAGTCGGCCACTCTTTGGCAAGTTCAAACAACCCATTGTTGAGTCTAATCCCGCACTGCAGCGAAGATTGGATCCCTACGTATCCAATTGCTGCTCTGGCTTCGAGTTAGATGTGAAAGTCTGACGCATCGCCAATATAGGTTTCTATCCGCATGGGATCTGAGCAAAGTCGAAGCTTATAAATCAGTGAAGGACCCTGGATCTTGGGCAGCGAAAAAGCCGGCAAAGTGCGTATATCCAATCCGCCATTCGGCGGAGCTCATTTCAAAGGGTCTTGTCGAGAATAAAACCAGCGAAAAGTCTAAATCCAAGAGCATCCACACCATGAGCGAGATCAAAAGCACGATTGTGCAGCAAATCATTCAAACTGCCATGATGACCGGCCTGCTCACCGCTGCTCAGGAACACGAGCTCAACGTGAGGCTGTTCCGAGATGAGTGCTCCGAGGCCGATCTATTTTTGCTGCGGCGCTTGCACCGCTGCCTACGTCAGGGATCCATCCGCCAGGTGCCGGGCTTGCACAACACCATAGCCGTTGGCCGCTTTGGTTCCCCCTTGCGCCTGCTGCCCGACAGAGCCGAAGATGCACAACTCCAGCCGGCAGGGCTAAGCCTGGTGCACAATCCCAAAGTTGGCTAGTGGTTGTGCCCAGTTGTCGTCTTCTACTTCGGAGAAAAAACCGCTGGCAGGGGATCCGGTTGCAGCAGCCGTTGGCAGAGTTGGGCAATCTGGGCGGCGCTGACCTCGTCCAGCCAGCGGTGAAAAGCTTGGGATTCTTGAATACGGCCCAGCAGCCGTGTCGGGATCTGCTCCGGCCCCTCCAATTCCGCCAGCCACTGCCAGGGCAAGCCGGTTACCGCCGCCAGGACATGGGGATCCCATCGGCCTGTCCGCCCCAATTCCTGGAGTTGGGCGATTTGGTGGGGGAGGCGCTCCCAGCGGTGGCCAGAAGCAGCCAGGATCAGCGTTTGCGGCTGCACCTGTTGCAGCAGTTGGGCCAAGTCTGCTGGCAGCCAGGGCCAGCGGGCCAGCAGCAGGGCTGTTTTTGTCGGCAGGAGGAAGTCTTGATCGAGAGGAAGGGCCTGCCCATCGTAGCAGAGGACTCCTTTGAGGGAATCCGGCAGGGGGCGTTGCCGGTAATCCCGGATCTGAAGACTGGGGACGAAAACGGTGGGCGCCTGCCAGTTACCAGAGGGGCGCACCGCCAGTACTTTGCCCTGCCAGGGCTGCTTGCCTTGGGCGTCGGCTTCCAACTGCAGGGCGATGTCCAAGGCCCGGCATTCTTGCCACCGCTCCAACTCTTCGCCGGCTTCCCAAAACCAGAGGGTACGGGATCCCAGCTCAAACTTCAGGTGGCGACCCTTCTGAGAAACTCCCAGCCGGACGCTACCACGGCGAACGTTCATCAGGGCTACGACGGGGTTGGGATTGCCGTGGCCAAGGGGCTGCAGGAGCTGCAACTGCCGATACACCTCGTCCAGCTCTGCCACCCTATCCCGGCCCTGAGAGGCCAACAGTTCCCAATCGATGACGATCTCCACCGCCAGGGCGCGAGCTTGCTGATCCGGGCTAACCCGCGCGGCTAGCTCCCGCCGCAAAGCCAGTTGTACGGCGGCCAGGCAAGACAGCTCTACTTGGATCCCGGCAGCCATGGGGTGTCCGCCTCCCCCCAGCAAGAGGGGACGCACGGCCTCGATGGCCTCCACTAGGTTCACCCCCGGAATCGAGCGGCCCGAGCCATAGCCCCGTCCCCTCCTCTCATCTTTGGCGATCAACACCGTGGGGCAAGCGTATTGCTCCGCCAAGCGCGCCGCGGCAATTCCCAAAACCCCTGCATTCCAGCCGCTTCCGGCCAGGACGATGGCCCGCTCCCGCGCCAGATCCAAGCTCTCCACCTGCTGGCTGACCTCTTGCAGCACCTGTTGGGTGAGCTGCCGACACTCCTCATTGAGGGCAACGAAATGCTCCACCAGCGTCTGGGCCCGCTGCGGATCGGAGGTGGTCAACAGCTCCACCGCCAGGCTGGCATCGTCCAAACGGCCAATGGCGTTCAGCTTGGGAGCAAGGCGAAAGGCGATGTCTTGGGCTGTCGGCATTCCTGAGGATTGGCCGTTGCTCACCCAATCCAAAAGAACCCGCAGCCCCGGACGCTGCGTCTTGGCCAGCCTCACCAGGCCCCGCTGCACCAGGTAGCGGCACTCCCGCTGCAACACCGCCACATCGGCCACGATCCCCACCGCCACCAGATCCAGGTGCTCTTCTACGCCCGGGATCCCCAGTGCTTGGTAGAGGGCCTCGGTCAGCTTGTAGGCCACCCCCACCCCCGGCAGAAAGCGCAGCGGGTGGTCTTCTGGCAGACGCAAGGGATTGATGACAGCATAGGCAGGGGGCAAGGGATCCGGGAGGGTGTGGTGATCCGCCACGATGACATCCACCCCCTGGGCTTGGGCGGCAGCAATTTCGGCGGCATTGCCCATGCCGCAATCCACCGTCAGGAGCACTTGGCAGCCCTGAGCCAGCACCTGCTGTAGCCGCTGGGGGTTCAAGCCATGCCCTTCGCTGCTGCGCAGCGGTAGGGTGAACTGGACTCGGAAGCCCAAGGTCTGTAACGCCGAGAGCAAGAGGCTGGTGGCGGTAACGCCATCGCAGTCGAAATCTCCCCAAATGCAGAGGGTCTCTCCTTTTTCCCTGGCTTCCAGCAGCCGCGCCACCGCCCGCTCCAGATCCGGCAGGGATTCCGCTGGCGTGGGAGAATACCGATTAGGATCGACGAAGGCCCGCGCTTGTTCCCGGCTGTGCAGCCCACGCAAGGCCAACACCTTGGCTGCATACTTGCCGTATTCTCGGCTCAGCTCCGGATCAAACTGGGGTGGAGTGGACAGCAGATCCCAGCGGTATTCCATGCCAACGGGTTGGGCCGGCCCCCGGGCCGATAGGGATAAAGCTCCTTAGGAGCGTATCAAAAACTGCCCAGGGAGAGAAGCAACACGGGATCCCGGAAAGCAAAAGCCGGGGTGAGCGATCCCTGCCAACCTGCTATTGACAGCAGTGAGAGGCCACGCAGCAAGGCGAAGGGTGGGCGTGGTCATGGGTGGCACAGGCTTCGCTGCAGTAGAGTTGGCCTTCGTAGCGATAGCCTTGGCTGCTTTCGAAGCTGCAGTTGCAGTGTTCACAGGCGCAACGAACAAGGGTGGTAGCAGACATGATTTTTTCTCCTTGCTTGAACTAAGGGATCCTCGACAAGAGGATCCGTGTCGCTACACCCTAGCAGTTGCTTGGCAGCGGCGCCGGAACAAGAATCAGACTCATTGGTCGTGATTCCAAATCGCAGCAACCGCAACTCCCCTTCGGTACCCCGGCAGAGGTTAAGAGAAGTCCATAGCCCTCTGGCTGGTTATTGACTATGATGCGGGCGTGAGGTGTGAATAAGTGCCTAGGTGATGGCGACCCAAAGGATTTGCTTTGCCCAAGTCTCAGATGTTCACCTGATGCCGGAGACGGGGTGCCGCTGCTGGTGGATGTCCGATTCCCCTCGCCACCAGTTGGAAGCTGCTGTTGCCCACCTTAACCAGGTGCCTGAGCTGGACTTTGTCGTGTTCACCGGCGATCTGGTGGACCAGGCCGACCCAGAAAGCTTTGAGTTGTTTCGGGAGATTCTTGCCCAACTGCGGGTGCCCTACTACCTCAGCCTCGGCAACCACGATATCGATACCTTGGGGAGGGAGGGGCGCTTCAACCGGGAGCAATTTATCCGCTGGTGCCAACGTCAATTTCCGTTGCCCCTTGCCCCCACGGGCTACGTCGATTACAGCCTTTCCCCCCTGCCCGGGATCCGCTTGATTGCCCTCGATGCCAGCCTGGGCCAGTTCCCTCTGCCCCAGGGCGTGCTGCGCCCCTCGCAACTGCACTGGTTAGGCGAACATCTACAGGCGGTGCCCGAGGAATGGCTGATCCTGCTCATCCATCAGCCTCCCTTTATCTCCCCCACCCACATGGATGCGGTTTTGTTCCGCAAGTACCGGCTCCGCAGCGAGCAAGCTGCAGCGCTGCATACCCTCTTAGCCGACCACGGGCGGGTGGTGGCGGTGTTGAGTGGACATCTGCACGTGCCGAGGGTCTATGTGCAGGACGGGATCCCCTACCTGACAGCGCCTCCTCTCGTGGGGCCGGTCTCCGCTCTGCGGGTGTTTGAGCTGGATATCAACCCACGGCGAGGGGTGTTGCGCTACCACTGGGTTCACCTGCCGGAGCCAGGTCCCAGACCTCTCTGGCATGGCCTGGTCATGGGGGTTCGTCGGGATCGCTGGGGACAAATCCCCCTGCGCGCCAAGGGAGCCCGATCCCTGCCCGCCGTTGCCCAATAGCCAAAAATCCTAAACCTTGACCGAATTAGTGTAGATTAAAAAGGCAAAGAGCCTTGGATTTGGTGTCTTTCCCCTATGACTGCAACCCTTTCTTCCTCTGGCCACTGGGAGCTGGCGGCTCAGGCGTTACGAGAGCAGTATCAGCCGCAAGTAGCTTCTCTGAGCGAGCGATTTGAGCCTCTTTCTGCAAGTGACCTGCTGGCCTGGGCCGTGGCGGAGTTTGGGGACGGGCTGGTGCTGGCCTGCAGCTTTGGGCCGGAAGATCTGGTTCTCATCGATCTGCTCACGGCCATTCGCCCTCAGGTTCGCGCCTTTTTCCTAGATACCGATTTTCACTTCCCGGAAACCCTGCAACTCCAGCAACAGGTGCTGGCGCGCTACCCCGATTTGCAACTGGAGGTTTTCAAGCCCTTGCTCACCCCGGAAGAGCAGGCAGCGCAGTATGAGCCGGAGCTGTACCGCACCAACCCTGACCTCTGCTGCAACCTCCGCAAGGTGGAACCCCTAAATCGCGCCCTGGCCAACTGCACCACCTGGATTACTGGGATGCGCCGCGAGCAGTCTTCCACCCGCGCCGATATCGGCAAGGTGCAGTGGGATAGCAAGCGCAACCGCCTCAAGCTCAACCCGCTCGCCGACTGGACAAACGGCCAAGTCTGGAAGTACATTCTCGACCACGGGATCCCTTACAATCCCCTCCACGACCGCAACTATCCCAGCATTGGCTGCATCCACTGTACGGCGCCGGTGGAGCCGGGGGAGGATCCCCGCTCCGGCCGCTGGAAGGGCACAGCCAAAACCGAGTGCGGCCTGCATACCTAGCCTATGAACCCTTCGCCTGTCCTGGAGGTGGCTCAGTTTGAAGTCACCCCCGGCTCTGAAGCTGCCTTCGAAGCTGCCATCGCGCAAGCCTTTGTCTACCTACAACAAACCGATGGCTATCGGCAGCACCAACTGCAGCGCTGTTTAGAGTACCCTCAGCAGTACCTGTTGCTGGTACAGTGGAGATCCCTGGAGGCCCATCTGGTTAACTTCCGCCAATCGGAAAACTTTGTCCGCTGGCGCGCCCTCCTCGAGCCCTACTTTGCTCGGCCACCGCAGGTGTTGCACTACCAACTGCTGCCGGGGTTGGCCTGATGAGAGGCAGTGCGAACCCAGGGTTGCGCCGGTGCTGCAGAGCAATGGCGGCCTTCCCAGCCCAGGAACAACTGGGGTGGGAGGAGTGTTTGCCGGTGGGGGCGCAAAGCTCTTGCTACCCTAGTTGAAGGATGGTTTCGTGGTTGGCCAAGGTAGAGGGGGATTTGCTGTGTGAGCAGGTACGGGAGGGATTTCACGCTCTCTCTGATCCAATTCGCCTGCGCGCACTGCAACTGTTGCGTGGGCGCGAGCTGTGCGTTTGCGATCTCTGCGAAAAGCTGCAGATAAGCCAATCCAAGCTCTCGTTTCACTTAAAGACCTTGCGAGATGCGCAGTTGGTCAACGCTCGCCAGCAGGGGCGCTGGATCTACTACAGTCTTAACCCACCTCGCTTTCAGCTCTTGCAGCATTTTTTGGATAGCCTAGGACAAGCTGCCCCCTCTGAGGCTGCCGTCCCCTGTGCGGAGGATCCCTAGATGTTTATCCTCGATTGAGGTGCGGTTTGCTTGCCCCGCGGCCCTGGCCCTGGGGGGGACGCCATAACCCCCGCTCCAGAGCCTACGGCCCGCTGACGCGAAGGAATCTCAACGTAAGGCGCGGGATTCCCCACCCGGGTGGGGAGGGATAGCGCCTCCTGACTGATTCTGGATATATCGCTTC
>NZ_JANSJN010000086.1:0-11688 GCF_047462555.1 Synechococcus sp. B60.1 | reverse complement strand
GTTGAGGTAGGCAGCGCCCTCAGGAGTTACCTTGCAAGACGGGAAGGCCGGCGCTGTACCTGCCTCCCTCCCCTCGTATACGGGGGGGGAGTCGGAGGGGGGTCAGGGCCGGGAGGAGGTCAGTTGGAGGATTCCTTTGCCAGTTGCGGCTGCAGCGGCTGCGGCTCGGCAATGTTGGGCAGCTCCAGACAGTAGCCCGCCCCGTAGACAGTTTTGATGTACTGGGGGTGGCGCGGATCTGGCTCCAGCTTGGTGCGCAGATGGCGGATGTGGACGCGGATGGTCTCGATGTCATCGTCAGGCTCGTAGCCCCACACTTCCTGCAGGATTTCGCTGGGGGAGACTGTCTGGCCGTGCCGCTGCATCAGGCAGTGGAGCAGGTCAAACTCCAAGTGGGTGAGCTTAATGGTCTTGCCAAACCACACCGCCTCGAAGCGCTCTGGCACCAGGGTGAGGGGGCCATAGGTGAGGATCTCGCCGTGTTTGGCCGTCTGCGGAATCCGATCGGCACGTCGCAACAGGGCCCGCACCCGCACCAGCAGTTCCTGCACCTCAAAGGGTTTGGTCAGGTAGTCGTCGGCGCCGGCATTGAAGCCCTCGATCTTGTCTTGGGTTTGACCAAGGGCAGTGAGCATCAGGATCGGGATCTCGCTGGTGCGCTCCTCCCGCCGCAGCCGCTGACAAACCGTCAGGCCATCCACCTGGGGTAGCATCAGGTCGAGGATGATTAGATCGGGGAGAACTTGCAGGGCCAGCGCCTGTCCGCGCACCCCATCAGTGGCCTTTACGACCTCATAGCCCGCCAACTCCAGATTGATGCGCAGGATATCCAGAATCGAAGGGTCGTCCTCAATGATGAGTATGCGAGCCATAGCCGGTTGCAGCCCACACTGCGGATAAAACGTTTTGTTAAATCAGCTAACAAGGAGTCCAAAGCTTTACGACTCAAAGTTTACTTAATTCTAGCCTCATTGCAAATCTGGCCGAAAGACAGGCGGGTGGGGTGGCCGCTGGGCAAAGGGCGGAGCTGCCGGCTTCAGGGGAAACCCTTCATCCGGCTTGGCGGGCACGCTTTTTGGGATCCCCTTTGGGAATGGCGGCGATGAGGCGGCGGGTATAATCCTGCTGCGGGTTCCGGTAGATCTGGGAGGCAGGGCCGATTTCCTCGATGCGGCCTCGGTTCATAACCATGATGCGGTCACTCATGAACTTGACCACGCTCAGGTCGTGGGAGATGAACAGATAGGTCAGCCCCAGCTCCTCCTGCAGATCTTTGAGTAGGTTCAGCACCTGGGCCTGTACGGAGACATCCAGAGAAGACACCGCCTCGTCGCAGACGAGCAGGCGCGGCTCCGAAGCCAGGGCGCGGGCAATGCAAATCCGCTGCCGCTGCCCGCCGGAAAACTGATGGGGCAGGCGATCCAGCGCCTCCGGATCCAGCCCTACCCGTTCTAGCAAGCGTTGGGCCCGTTGCCGCCGCTCGGCAGCATTTTTCCCAATTCCGTGCAGAACCATCGGCTCCATAATGCTGGCTCCCACGCTCATGCGGGGATCCAAAGAGGCTGCCGGATCCTGGAAGATAAGCTGGATTTCTCGGCGTAAGCGGCGCAGGTGCCGGGGCGGTAGGCGGAGCCAGTCTTCTCCGTCGTAGATCACCTGGCCGGAACTGGCTTGGATCAGACGCAACAGGGTTCGCCCCAGGGTGGTTTTGCCGCAGCCGGATTCTCCCACCAACCCTAGGGTTTCTCCCGGATACAGATCGAAGCTAATCCCGTCCAAGGCCCGGATCTCGCCCAGCGGGCGGCGAAACAGCCCCTGGCGCACGGGGTAGTGGGTGCGCAACTCCCGCACCTGCAACAGCGGAGGCTGACTTTGCAGCCACCGCAGCCGTTCCTCCTCTTCGGCGGCAGGGATCTCCACCTGCTGCCACTGCTCCTCGACCGAGAGGGATCCCTGACCCGTCTGGAAATCCTGGACGGTGGGCAGCCGCCGCAACCGCCGCTCCAACGGTGGGCGACAGGCTAGCAGGCCACGGGTGTAGGGGTGCTGGGGCTGGCAAAAAATTTGGCTCACTGCTCCCTGTTCGACAGCCTGGCCCCGGCACATCACCACCACCTGATCCGCCAATTCGGCCACCAGGTTGAGGTCGTGGGTGATAAACAGAATGGCCATCTGCCGCTGTTGTTGCAGATCCCGGAGCAGGCGCAAAATCTCCGCCTGTACCGTCACATCCAAGGCGGTAGTCGGCTCATCAGCAATCAACAGCTTAGGGTTAGAGGCGATCGCACAAGCGATGGCTGCCCGCTGGATTTGGCCGCCGGAGAGCTGATGGGGATAGCGCTCCAGCAGGTGCGGGGAAAGCTGCACTTCCTCGAACAGGCGGATCGCCCGGGCGTGGATCTCCGCCGGGGGGAGGGAGGTATGGGTTCTCAGGGTTTCCCGCAACTGCTGACCACAGGTGTAGAGGGGGTTGAGGGCGGTGCTCGGCTCCTGAAAGATCATGGCGATCTGGGAGCCGCGGTAGCGCCGCCGTTGCCGAGGATCCAGCCGCAGCCAGTCCACCGTTCCCTGGGGGCCCTGAAAGAGAATGGTGCCTTCCACCCGGGCGGAGCTGGGCAGCAAGTCTATCAGCGTCAGGGCGGTCATGGTCTTGCCGGATCCCGATTCCCCCACTAGGCCCAGGACTTGTCCGGCCCCCAGTTGAAAGGACAGCCCATCCACCACCAGGGATCCCAAGCATTCTGTCTGGCTGCTGCCGGCAGTGCGGCTGGGCAAGAAAACCCGCAACCCCTGAACAGTCAGAAGGGCAGAAGTGACAACCGGAGCGACATCGGCCATGGCTGAGGGCGGCGATCGAGGGATTGGCAGGATTATAGACCACCCCTCCAGCTTCCCTTCTTTTCCCGCTGGGGCAGCTGCGGGACTTCGGCAGCGTCACTGAGGGAGTCTGGGTCTCAGCTACAGACTCGGCTCAGCTCCTGCTCAGGATGGCCAAAACCTTAGCGGGCGGGCCAGAAGATTCCAAAGCAGGAGGTGTAGCCGTGTAAAAAGGTGGAGCCCCCAACCGGGCCGATCTCCCCATTGCAAAAAAACCCCCCCAGCGGCAAGTCCCCCAGCAATTCCCGAAACCGCTGCGAGTCATGGTTGGGAGTGCCGTACAGCCCTTTGCCTCGCCCCAAACAGGAGAACATCAGCGCCCCACAGGGCTCTGGTTGCGGCTGGGAGGGGCGCTCTGACGAATAACTTTGCCCCAAGTTGCGCTCGACACAATAACGACTGAGGGCCCACCGGAGATCCTCTGCCGAAGTCTGGGCATCCCGCAGATGAAACTGCACCGTCTGGCCGGGGCGCACCCGATCCCCAATGGCCATTGCCCCCAGGCGTGGGTCAACGCCCAGAATCACCCGAATGAGAAAGTCTCCCGGCGTCGGTTCGGATTTGAATTCGTCCATCAGCAGGCCGATGAAGAGAGCTTGGCGGGCCAAGCGTTGATCTGACGGGCTGAGCCGTTCGGCTAAATCCCTTAAGACCACCAAAGGAGGGCGACCTTCCAAGCTGAGGATCACGTTCCCCTCCGCTTCGGTGACACGCAAGGGATCCCCAATCGGGCGACATCCCTGGGCTACCACCGCATCTAGCACCACGTTGCCAGAGAGGGCCAGCCCCACCGTGCCTTCCCGATACAGCTCCCGCCGGGGCGTAGGGGTACGCGCATCCAGCAAAAACAGAGCATTGCCGCGAGGAGCGCGGCCGCCACTGGCCAATCCCCCCACCTTGACCGCCCCCGGATAGGCAAAATCCAGCCCTTGCAACAGCTCAGAGATCCGAGAGGAAAATCCATCCGCCAAGAGCAAGAAATGGGGCTGGGCCTGCGGCGCAACCCCCACCAGATCAATCCACGCCGCAGGAGGTGCATCCAAGTCGGGCAGTTGTTCCCCCCGCAGATGAAACGGGTGCAAGGCCACATCCGGCAGCACCGCCAAAGACAGCGACAGGGCCGGCCCATCTTCAATTTCCTGCCCCCCACCCACGATACCACCGCCGGAGCAGCCAATCAAAACGTCCACCTCCAGCAGATCCGACAGCAGTGGCAACACGCGAATGTATTCGCTGGCAAAGGCCGCCGACACAAACAGGATCCCTAGGTTGGGCCGCAGCGGCTGCGGGGGAACGTACCCGGTGAGCAGCCCCGGCAAGCTGCCGGACCCCACTGCCTGCACCTGTCGCGTCAGAACGCTCTTCAGTTGAGCTGCCTGAAGCTTAGCCTTGGCTTCCTCCACCACCTGCCGCAGAGCCGCTTCCAGAGAAGGAAGCTGGGAGAGCGCGTTCACCCACTGCATCGGCGTGTTCCTACGGTCTGGAGTTTGCTTTTTTAGGCTAGCAATTTATGCCCAGGACTGGCTGTTCTACGTAGCCTCTTGTTTGCAAGGTGTTTAGGGCAGATAGGGCCGCGGATCCACAGGTGCGCCCCCACCAGGGCGGACTTCAAAGTGCAAGTGTGGCCCTGTGCTGCGACCCGTATTGCCCCGGCTCATGATCGTCTGCCCCTGCTGCACGTACTGGCCCTTGGACACATAGATCTGATGGCCGTGGGCGTAGCGGGTGACGATCCCGTTGGGATGGCGAATATCCACGCGATTGCCATAGCCATCTCCGGAATTGCCGGCAAAAATGACTTCCCCCTCCTGCACAGCTACAATGGGGGATCCCACCGGGCCGGGAATATCGACCCCCGCGTGGAAGCGACCGCGACGGTAGCCAAAGCCAGAGGTGATTGGCCCGGCAACCGGCCAGATGAAGCCACTGCTGCGGGCCCGGGGAGGAGCTGGCGGCGCTGGCCGAGCTTGGGATTGTCTCCGGGCTTGTCGGGCAGGAGCTGGGATCGGGGGCTGCGTGCCTGGCGCCGGAATCGTCAGGCGTTGGCCAATGCGCAGCCAATGGGGATTGCGCAGATTGTTAGCCTGGATAATCGACCGCTGCGTTACCCCATAGCGAGCGGCGATCCGCTCGATGGTGTCACCGGCTCCCACCGTGTGGGTCAGGGATCCGCCGGCCAAGAGGGCCTGCCGTTCTTGCTGCATCTGCTGGGCCCGGCGCTGCTGCTCGGCCTGTAATCGAGCTTGCTCCTCGGCTTGGCGTTGGGCTTCCTCTTCCTGGCGGCGGCGTTCTTCCGCCTCGCGGGCCTTCTGGGCGGCGATCCTCTCTTTCTCGCGCCGGATTAGCTCGCCCACATCGCCAGGGATGAGCAGTCGTTGGCCAATGCGCAGATACTCCGGCCGATCCAGGGGGGTTGCCTCGATGATCCGCTGCTGCGGAACCCGATAGCGGTTGGCAATGTCTTCCAGGGTGTCCCCTGGCTTGACGCTGTAGATCAATCCTGGCTGGCTGGGGATCAGCAACTTCTGCCCTGGCTGCAGCGGCGTACTGGCTTGAATGCCGTTGGAGACAGTGATGGCGGCAGCATCGAGCTGGTACATCTGGGTTAGTTGCCAGAGGGTTTCTCCCGGCTGCACCTCATGCTCGAGAATGCCTCGAGGCCCTTCCCCGCTTGGGATCTGGCCAGCCTCGAAGGCTTGCCGCAGTTGGACTTTTTTTTGCTCGTAGTTCTGCTGCAGGGCGCCGGACAGCGTGTGCACCGAGGGGGGAATCGGCTCCGCCAGCTGGGATCCCCAGGGGTGGCGAGAAAGCTGACGTTGATGCAGCGTGGCCGCCCCCGCCAAGCCCAACATGAGCAAGAGGCCGGTGGTCCACATCGGATAGCCCCGTCGCGCCGGAGCCAAGGTCGAGGGATCTGGATTTTCTGGCTCGGCTGGCTCATCGGAGGGGGCCGGCCCCGACTCTTCCAGGGCATCGGCGCGGGGATCTGCCTCCAGCTTTAGGAGCCACACCATGCCCGTTAAGCTGAGAGAAAGGGCTAAGCCAGCCCACCGGAGTCTTGACGGGGCAGAGAGAAGTGCCGGCTCCCACCCCTCGGCAGCCCGCTCCTGAGCGGTCGGGATCCCTGCCGGATCCTCGGGCGGAGAAAGGGTGCTCACGGCAGCACCCTGGATGTCCAGCTCACTCCTCTGGGCATTTGAGAACGTCAATCTTTGGGGCATCCTCACACCAATAGGCTGATACTAGAGTGGAAGAGAAGATGTCAAAATTGAGGCCAGCGTCCCCTTGCAGCAAGCTCCACCAAGACTGGCGAAGCCCAAGCGCAGTTCGATAATGAACAGATTGGTTCGCACTCAGGTTAGAGTACCGTAGTTAATAAATCTAGACAAGTCTTCACAGGTAGTTTCAGCTGAGATGCTTGTCCCCCAATGATTGCAGCCCCCGGCCCGTTGAGATTTTGTCGAGCCTTATCTGATGCAGGACAGAATGTGCCATCGTGCTTACCTGGAAGATAAAGCCCGCTTTGCTGTAGCTGAAACTACAAACCAGGACTCTCCATGACTTTAGTTGTCTACAACACCTTGACTCGCCGTAAGGAAGTGTTTCAGCCCCTGTCAGCCGGTGGCTCTGAGCCCATGTCTGCCGACGAGGCGGCTGGCGGGGAGAAGCCCCTGGTGCGGATGTATGTCTGCGGCGTTACAGTTTACGATCTCTGCCACCTCGGCCACGCGCGCACCTATGTAGTGTGGGACATGGTGCGTCGTTACCTGGAGTGGCGGGGCTACCGGGTGAAGTATGTGCAGAACTTTACCGATGTGGACGACAAGATCCTCAAGCGGGCCTTAGAGCGGGGCGAATCGATGCAGGCGGTGGCGGAACGCTTCATCGCCGAGTATTTCCAAGATATGGATCGCCTCAACATCAAGCGGGCCGATCTCTACCCCAGGGCAACCCGATCGCTGCGGGCGATGTTCGAGCTGATCCAATCGCTGGAGCTCAAGGGCTTTGCCTACCGGGTACGGGATCCCCTTGCCCGTCAGGCGGAGATCCCTGCTTACGATGTCTACTACGCCGTCCGTAAATTCCCGGACTACGGCCAGCTCTCCGGTCGCAAGCTAGAGGAGCTGGAGGCAGGGGCCAGTGGCCGGGTGGGAGAGGAAGGGGCTGGCAAACAGGATCCCTTCGATTTTGCTCTTTGGAAGGCGGCTCCCCCTTCCGAGCCGGGGTTTGAGTCTCCCTGGGGCTGGGGACGTCCGGGCTGGCACATCGAATGCTCGGCCATGGTGCGAGAGACTCTGGGGGATCACATCGACATTCACGCCGGCGGAGCGGATCTCATTTTTCCCCACCACGAGAACGAGCTGGCCCAATCGGAGCCGATTACCGGCAAGCCGCTGGCCAAGTACTGGATGCACAACGGCTTTGTCAACGTCAACGGCCAGAAGATGTCCAAATCTTTGGGCAACTTCACCACCCTACGCCAGGCGCTTGCCGTCTATCACCCCATGGCCCTGCGGCTGTTCCTGCTCCAGACCCATTACCGCAGCCCGATTGACCTCACCGAGGCGGCGATGCAGGCGGCCAGCCACGGCTGGGAAACTCTCCAAAAAGGGATCCACTGCGCCCAGCAGTTTTGCCAGACGGTATCTCCCGATTGCGAGGCGATGCAAGCCTTTCAGGCAGCTATGGACGATGATTTTGGCACCCCTGGGGCGCTGGCCCTTGCCTTTGAGCTGGCCAAAGAACTGATCCGTGAGCACAACCTCTTGACCCACCAGGGCCACACCCACCTGCAGCCGCAGGTGCTGAGGCAGAAGAGCGCCGCCCTGCTGGAGATCCTGACCACGCTGGGCTTCTGCTGGCCCCAGCCTGCCACCGCCCAGGGATCCGAGAAAGCCGTCGCCAATGGGGAACTGGCCAAGCTTCCACCCCTCGAAGAAAAGCAGATCGAGGAGCTGGTGGCCCAACGCACGGCAGCCCGCAGGGCGAAAAACTTTGCCGAGGCGGATCGAATCCGGGAGCAGTTAAAGGCCCTGGGAATCACCCTCATCGACCAAAAAGACGGCACCACCCGTTGGCTGCGGGAGTAGGGGTTGCCCATCACGAAGGGATCCTTAGGCCGGAAACGGCCTGGTGGTAGAACTGGCGCATCTCGGCAAACCACTCCACTCGCGAGGGATCCCAGGTGTAGAACATGTGGCCGCCGCGGTAGTGGCGCAAGAAAAGGTTGGCCTTGAGGCGGGGATCCAGCTTCATCAAGTCCACCAAGTGGTTGGAGGCAAAGTAAGGGGTGACCAGGTCGTAGAAGCCGTGGTGAATGCTCACCCGCAGGTGGGGATTGAGGGCCATGCTGCTGCGCAGCTCGTCCATGGCGCCAATAAACCCTTGCTTGAGTTCCCCTTTGGGGGTAAACCGCCAGGACTTGAACACCTCTAAGTTCAGGAGGTGGTAGGTCAAGTCTGTGTCCACCTGGAGGGTCTCCCGCAGGTGGCTGTTGATGGCGGCGGTAAAGAGGCGATCCACCCCATCCAAGGTGGGATCGGATCCCTCGAAGGTAGGCCGATCCGGAAAGGGATCCACCGTGGTGACGGAAGCATCGTACAGCCCCAACACCAGCCGCTGGGAGCGCAACAGCTCGCGGGCAAAGCTGGCCGGGTCGATCCGACCGCCTTTGTGGGCCACATACTCAGGTGAGAGTCCGATCCCTGCCGCCATCTCTGTGTAGATGGCCTGCCGCTCTGCCTCTGGCATCGCCTCCCCCATGGCCAAAAGAGGCAACAGCCGCTGGCGGGCAAAGCTTTCTGCTTTGGGCAGCAAGATCTGCAAATCCTCCCCCCAGCCACACCGCCCGTGATAGGCCGCCGTGGCTACATAGGAGGGGAACAGGGTTGCCCAGGTGCTGAGGTTGTAATCGGTGGTCTCCAGCAGCCCGAACTCGATGGCCGGCGAGATGAGAATCGCTCCTGACAGGCCCACCCCAAACTTGGCTTGCAGCTCCTTGGCCAGCCGCGCCACCCGAAATCCCCCGTAGCTCTCACCGGCAATGAAAATGGGAGAGAGCCAGCGCTTATACCGCGAGAGGAAGCCCTGGATAAACTCGCCCAAAGATTGCAAATCCCGCTCCACGTCCCAGAAGGGTGCTTCTTTGGGGGGCTCCTCCTCCTTCTCCTCCGGCTGAGTGGGCTTGGCCGCCGGATCGGATTTTTCCTGAGAACTTTTGGCGTCTTGAGACTCTTTGGGCAGGGCGCGGCTAAAGCCTGTCCCCACCGGATCGACGAAGACCAAATCAGAAAACAGCAGCCAACTTTCGGCGTTATCCACCAGTTGCACCGGCGAGGGCGGCAGGCTGCCGTTGGGCCCAAAGCAAATCCGTCTCGGCCCCAGGGATCCCATGTGCAAATAGGCAGAGGCGGCCCCCGGCCCGCCGTTGAAAACAAAAGTCAGCGGGCGGTGCGGGGAGTCAGAATCCTGCCTCAGATAAGCGACGTGAAAGATCTCGGCCACCGGCTTTTCTCGGCGGAAGAGCGTCTGCCAGCCAGCCACCGCCCTGTAGGGGAAGGACTCCCCCCCAGCGTTGAACGTGTGCTCTGTGGTGTGCAAGACAGGAGTGGACTTAGATTCTGCAGGCATAGAGACACGGGAGCTGCAACTTGCCTATCCAGTAAATCACAAGTTGCCAGATCTCCACCCCTGCCTTGGAACAGGAGCCGAGGGTTACAGGGTGAGCGGCGCTTCCAAGGTCAGATTAAAAGATTGGCCGGGGCGCAGCACCACCACCTGGGGAGCGGTAACATTGCCTACCACTACGCCAGCCGCTGCCCCTCCCAGGACATTGCCCGCCGAGACACCGCCGGTGATGGCTCCCAAAAGGGTGCCTGCGGCTGCCCCAATGGCCGCATCCTGGGCGATGGCCTCAGCCGAATACTGCCGGGGATCTTTCTCGTCGTGAAGAATGTTGGAAACAGCCCGCAGGCTATAGGTGCGACCCCCGAGGACGATGGCAGTGGCAACAAAGCGGGATCCGCCCGGCGCCGGCTCCATCTGCCCGAAGACGCGGCTGCCAGCCGGGATCACCAAACGCCCCTGGTTGTCGAAAATGTTTTGCGTGACGGCCACTTCCAGGGGATAGATGGTGTCTGGATAAAAGTATTGCGGCTCTTCGCTGCTGAGGCTGCCGACGGGAATGATCGTCCCCTGCTCAAGGCGGTAGGTGCCCAATTCAAAAAGCGGCTGGGCCACCACCGGCAAGGGGGCCAGCAGAGGGATCCCTGCCCAACCCATCACAGCGGCTGCTAAGATAGCTTTCATTGCAAATCTCCTAATTCTCCAGGGTTCTGGCGGGTGTCTGTGGCCTTGCGGGGCCAGTTGCCTTCCCTGTGCAGATCTCTCCATAACTTCTAGGTTATCGAATCAAAGTGCCAGCCCCTTTTCCGGGGTGAGTAGCTTTATCTGCAACTTTGGGCAGTTTTGGGCAGCCCGAAAGCCTACTTGTTCAACTTGAATTGAGGCGCACGGCCCTCACCCCCAGCCCTTCTCCCAAAGGGAGAGGGGGGATGGGGCTCAAAAGTGCTGGAAGGCGTGCTGGCGGCTGAGGGGTTGTCCGTCACTCAACCACACCGTTCCCTGCGGATCCCAGCCGGTTACTTCCCCAATCCAGGTCGCCCCCGGCAACTGTTCCAGAAGGCGCTGGGCCAGCGCGGGCTCGGCGCTGAGCAACAGCTCAAAATCTTCCCCGCCGTAGAGCGCCCACTCCAGGGCTTGGCCCGGAAAAACATGTTGCAAAGCCGCCGAAATCGGGATCCGCTCCGTCTCGATCCGCGCCTCCACCCCACTGGTCTGGCACACCTGCACCAGAGCATCTGCCAAGCCATCGCTGGTGTCCATGCCAGCCAGGCGCAAAGGATCCGGGATCCCTTCCAAAAGGGGTAATAGATCCAAGCGCGGGCGCGGATATTGGTGCGCCCTGATTAACTGCTCTCGCTCGGCTGCCGCGGCTGAGGATCCCTGTTCGGGATGGAGCAGCAGCTCCAGGCCGGCCCGCGCGTCGCCATGGGGCCCTGTTACGATCAGCCAATCGCCCGGCTGGGCCCGTTTGCGCTCAATAGCCCGCCCCGGCTGTACCGATCCCAGAGCCGTGATCGCCACAAACCGCTGCGGCGACCGACACAGATCCCCCCCTACCAATTCCGCTCCCCAAGGGGCACAACAGGCTTGCATCCCTCGATAGAGCTCCTCCACCCAAGCCACCGGCGTGGATCCCGGCAGGCCCAGGCCCACCAGCAAAGCCAGGGGACGGGATCCCATCGCCGCCAGATCCGAGAGATTGGCTGCCACCGCGCGCCAGCCCACTGCATGGGCCGGGGTGGTTAAGTCGCTAAAGTGAACCCCCTCCACCAAGACATCGGTGGTCACCACCAACTGCCCCTTGGGAGCGGCCAACACTGCCGCGTCATCCCCCACCACCTGGTCAGGGCAGTAGCGCTGTACGATCTGCAACAGCCCTGCCTCGCCAATTGCCGAGATCGGCAGGGGAGAAAGGTCGCCGCTGGGTTGGGGAGGACGACCCGGAGGATCGAAAAACAAAGGAGCCCCTTGCGGATACACAGCGGGGTAGCTTGCTAGCCTCGTACTAAGCGCTCCGCACCGCTGACGCGAGTAGTACGGGGCGGAAAAGCCCGTTCGCGTTAGCAGGACGTAGTCCTTGAGCGACTTGAGTCGCTCGCCAATGCCATAATTCTAAGCAAGCACCCACCCCGGTGAAAGACCCGGACAGTGCTGTCAGTCAACAAGTAAGCGGAACCTTGAGACTGG
>NZ_JANSJN010000085.1:1673-11929 GCF_047462555.1 Synechococcus sp. B60.1 | reverse complement strand
GGCTGGGATCGAACTTGTCAGCGGAGATGCGCGCTTTTATGGCAGCTAGAGCGTCCATCGCAATCCTCGAAGCTGAAAGGTCAGGAGCCGGAAGGCTGCTGATCCCAGGACTAAAGGCAGAGTTGGTAGGCAACCATACATTCTGGGTTCAAACGGTCCGCCCCTTCTAGGTTATTTCCTTTTTAGCTGCTCTGAGGCAACCGGTGCGCTGAGCCTTGGCAAGCAGCCCCGCCGGCCAAACGGGATCCCTGGCCCAAAGGCAGGTATGATAAGGGGATAACCAAGGCTCTGGCCCGCAACATTGGATTTTGCGGGGTCACAGACCGGCAATGGCGAGCGGCGTGGTTGATGGGGAGAGATAACCTGTGAATTTCGGTCGCGTGCTGACGGCAATGGTGACCCCCTTTACGCCTGAGGGGGAGCTTAACTACGAAGAAGCCGCTCGTTTGGCTGATTACTTGGTAACCCACGGCAGCGATGGCTTGGTGGTCTGCGGCACCACTGGCGAGTCTCCCACCCTAACCTGGCAAGAGGAGTACGAACTGTTCCGCGTGGTGCGAGATGCGGTGGCCGGTCGGGCTAAAGTTATCGCCGGCACGGGATCCAACTCCACCCGCGAGGCCATCGAAGCCACCAAAAAAGCTGCCCAATTGGGTTTGGATGGCTCTTTACAAGTGGTGCCCTACTACAACAAGCCCACCCAGGCTGGCCTCTATCAGCACTTTAAGGCGATTGCCCAAGCCAGCGACCTGCCTATCATGCTCTACAATATTCCCGGTCGGACGGGGGTGAGCCTGCAGCCGGAAACGGTGGCGAAACTAGCGGAGTTGGAAACGATTGTCGCCATCAAGGAAGCTAGTGGTACAATGGATGTAGTTTCGGAAATTCGGCGGCTTACTCCCCCACATTTCGGCATCTATTCAGGAGATGACTCTCTGACACTGCCGATCTTATCCTTGGGAGGCAGCGGTGTGGTCAGTGTAGCCAGCCACTTGGTTGGGCCGCAACTGCAGGAGTTGATCCAAAGCTACAGCAGCGGACAACACGGCCAAGCTTTGACCTATCATTTGCGTCTGTTTCCACTGTTTAAGGCTTTGTTCATCGAGACCAACCCTGTTCCCATCAAAGCAGCGCTAGAGATGCAGGGTTGGCGAGTGGGGCAGGTGCGCCCTCCGCTGGTGCCTCTCCAGGCCAGTTCTCTACAGGTTTTACGGCAAGTGCTGCAAGAAGTAGGCCTCCTGGCTGAAGCGCAGGGATCCGAACGAAGGACGGCGAAGGCTTCATGATCCCATCTTTATGACATTTTCTTAGGTTTTGCCTTTACCATGACGAGAGTTTTTCAAGGGTTGGGGGGTCTTCTGTGGCGTTTGAGCTGTGACTAGGGCCGTTTTTCTTCTAAAGTTTTTGCTTTTTCCCCACCGGGAAAGAGATAAATTGCGACCGCGGAATCCGGCTTTTACCTATGACCTTGCGGGTAAGTTTGCTGGGATTTGTCTACACCAGTTTTTGTCTGTTTGACTGTCACTGTTGAGGATCTAAAGCTAATATGCCAACACCACGGACTTCCATTGCTTCCCGTCCTGCGGCCTCGGCAGCCAAGCCCACTGCCTCGCTGCAGATGATCCCGCTAGGAGGCGAGCGGGAGATCGGCAAAAACACCTGGGCCTTCCGCTACGAGGATGACATCATCCTGCTGGATGCCGGTTTGGCTTTCCCCGATGAGAGCATGCACGGCATCAACATCGTGCTGCCGGACATGACCTACATCAAGCAAAACCGCGATAAAGTGCGGGGGATGGTGGTTACCCACGGCCACGAAGATCACATCGGCGGGATCCCGTATCACCTACGAGAATTCGACATTCCGGTCATCTATGGCCCGCGTTTGGCGCTGGCGTTGCTGGAGGACAAGCTCCGCGATGTGGGGCTGTTGAACCGCACAGAATTGCGCCCGGTTGGGCCGCGGGATATCGTGCCCCTGAGCAAGTACTTCTTTGCTGAGTTTATCCGCAACACCCACTCTTTTCCCGATAGCTTCACGGTGGCTCTGCACACGCCGGTGGGTGTTGTCATCCAGACGGGCGACTTCAAGATTGACCACACGCCGGTGGATGGGGAGCGCTTCGACCTACAGCGACTGGCCGAACATGGGGAAAAGGGGGTGCTGTGTCTGATTAGCGACTCCACCAACGCCGAGGTGCCTGGGTTTACTCCTTCCGAAGCCTCGGTGGTGCCAGGCCTTACCAAGGCGATTGCGGGAGCCAAGGGACGGGTGATCATCACTACCTTCGCTTCTTCGGTACACCGCCTCAATTTGGTGTTGCAGATTGCCGAGCAGCAGGGCCGGGTGGTGTCTCTGTTGGGCCGCTCCATGCTGAACGTGGTGGCTCACGCGCGGCGCTTAGGCTACATCCGCTGCAAGGACGAGACGCTGCAGCCGATGCATGTCATCAACAGCTTGCCGGACGACCAGGTAATCATCCTCACCACGGGATCCCAAGGCGAACCGCTGGCTGCTCTGACCCGCATCGCCAACGGCGAGCACCCGCAGTTGCAGATCAAGCCAGGAGACACAGTGATCTGGTCGGCCAACCCCATTCCCGGCAACACGCTGGCAGTAACGCGGGTGATCGACAAGCTGATGGAGCTGGGAGCCGATGTCATCTACGGCAAAGACAAGGGGCTGCACGTCTCCGGCCACGGCTGCCAGGAAGACCAGAAGCTGATGATTGCCCTCACCCGTCCTAAGTTCTTTGTTCCCACTCATGGGGAATACCGCATGCTGGTCAAGCACGCCGAAACGGCAATGAGCATGGGGATCCCGCGGGAAAACATCGTGATCATCGGCAACGGCGATGTAGTGGAGGTGAACCAGGAGCGCATTGCTGTCGTCGGCAAGGTGCCCACGGGGGTACAGATGATTGCCGCTTCCCACGATGGGGTGGTCATGGACGAGATGCTGCAGGAGCGCCAGCAGATGGCCAAAGATGGCATGGTGACGGTAGTCATCAGCTTGGATGGCAGTGGCCAGTTGCTCTGCACGCCGCAGGTGCAAAGTTTGGGCCTGGCGGGTGAGGGCAATTCCTTTAAAGGATCCGACCTAAAACCCCTGCTGGAGGACACTCTCAAGCAAGCTTGGCCGCGCTTTGCCCGCTCGCTGGAGCGGGGCAGGCTGGAGATCGACTGGGCCGGCCTCAAGGGGGAGGTAGAGCGGGTGGTGCGCCGCTTTGTCCGCGAACAACTGCCCGGCAAGCCGACGGTACTGGTTTTTGTCCAGTCGCCTGAAGAGGAGTCTGTGCCGGTCACCTCTCTGCCAGTTGGCGAAGTGCGGCAGGAGCAGGTAACCTTGGGGCGGCGGCGGCGCTCCTCGGCGGCGGTGGCGGCTTCGTAAGAGGGGGTGGCTGGCTCTCACGGCTTCCCTGGGCTGGAGAAGGGGAGTTCTGCTTTTGGGAAGCTGCTAGACGAGAGCTCTGCCAATGCCTCGGGAGAAAGGGATCCCACCTCGCTAAAGGGTGGGCAGCGGCGCTGGGGTGGGACCGGCTGCTGCAGGATCCTCAGGAAAGCCTCCGCCAGGTCGGCATATCCCCGGTCGTTGGGATGAAAGCCATCGGCCAGCGGGCCGGGGAAGAAAGACTCGCGGCGGTAGGAGCGGGGATCGCAGAGGAGGTCCACCACGGGGATCCCCTCTTGGCTCAGGGGGTTGATGGCCCGTTGGCTGAGGCCGACGGAGACCCAAGCCAGCAGTTGCCGCAGGCCCCTGGGCTGCTGCTGCCCCAGGGGGATCAGGGCAAAGTTGGGCAGGTTGGCCACCGCCAGGCGAGCTTGGGGAGCACGGGCCCGCACCGCCTGCAGCAGGGTTTGGTAGTCGGCGGCAAATTGTTGGATCTGGCGCTCAACAAAGGGCAAGGGATCCTCGCCCTGCAGGGCCCGTTGGGCTGCGGCAAAGACAATGGCGTTGGTGTCGTTGCCGCCCACCCAGAGGGTAATCAGGGTGGCGTTGGGAGGGATGCGCGGCACTTGGTCCTGGAGCAGGTTGGCCGGGATCCCTTCCCGCAGGGCTTGCATGGCTGGGCTGAGTACCGCTCCTGAGCGGCCCAAGTTAATTAGCTCCACCGGGCCGGGCAGCAGGCGGGCCAGGCGGGGGACATACCCCGTCCCGTTGGGGCAGTCCAGCGGCTCTGAGCGCTGCGGGCGGGTGCCGGCAGCGTTGGCTGGACCATCGCAGGAGATGGAGGCGTTGAAGCCAACGGCATCACTGGCTCCCAGAGCCACGTAGCGGGTGAGGGCGGGCGGGCTGGGTATGAGAACAGCGGGGGGAGATCCAGAGGCTTCGGAACAAGCAGTTAGCCCCCACCCCAGCATCCCGATTGCCACTGAGAGCAGCAGCAGCAACCGAACGGGTCTGAGGGCTTGGGGTGAGGGCGCTTGCCTTTTTTGCCAAGTAGGGGATCCCATGGGGTAGCTTTGCTGCAGAGGTGGGGGAAGCCCCCAGCCAAGCTAGCCGAAGATTGGCCAATTGGCGAGTATGGTGGGAGTATGGCGCTGCGTTTTTGCAAGTCCCGCACCTACCACGATCCCCTGCACGGCGCCATCAGCCTGGATGGCGGGGATCCGGTCGAGGCGCTGCTGATTCGCCTCATCGACACGTCGGCCTTCCAGCGCCTGCGCCGCATCCGCCAGTTGGACACCGCTTTTTTTACCTTCCATGGCGCTGAGGGCTCCCGCTTTACCCACTCGGTGGGAGTGCTGCAGGTTACGCGGCGCCTGTTTGACAAATTGGCCCGCCGCTACCCGGAGCTGCGCCCCTACCGCCCTGTAACGCTGGTTGCCGCTCTGCTGCACGACATTGGCCATACCCCCTTTAGCCATGCCGGCGAGGAGATCTTCGGCTGCCGACACGAGGTCTGGACGGCCCGCATTGTGCGGGAGGATCCCCAGATAGCCACGCTGGTGGCGGAGTTTGACCCGCAACTGCCGGCCCAACTGGAGCAGGTGTGGCAGAAACAATTTCCCCTGCCGCTGGTGGGGCAGCTTATTGCCAGCCAACTGGACTGCGACCGCTTTGACTACCTGATGCGCGACAGCCTGCTCACCGGCGCCCAATACGGCCACCTGGATCTGGATCGCATCCTCACGGTGTTGGACTACGACCCGGAGACGGGATCCCTCTCCATTCCCGCCCGCAAGGGCCTGGGAGCCATTGAGCACTATCTGGTGGTGCGCTATTTCATGTACACCCAGGTGTACCAGCACCCCAAGAGCCTGTGTGCCCGCTTTATTTTGGAGCGGCTCTTCAAGCGGGCCCAGGTGCTCCTGCACCAGGGAAAGATCGAGCTGGATCCCATCTTGAGTGCCTGGTGTTGGGCGGCGCTGGCGGCGCAAAAGGGGGATCCCTTCGAGCTGCCTTTGCCCCTCTATTTGGCCGCTGACGATGTGATGTTCAGCTACCCTTTTCGCTTTTGGGCCATGGCGGGGAAGGATCCCATCTTGGCCGATTTGGCGCGGCGCTATTTGGATCGGGATCTGTTCAAAGCCCGCAACATCACCCGCTTGTCAGAAGAGCGGCGCCAAGAGCTGGTGGCAACGCTAAGCCAGAAGATGCAGCAAGATGGCTTGGATCCAGAAAGCTACTTGGGAATTCGCTCGGCCCACGTCCAGGGCTACAGCTTCTACGACCAAGGGATCCAACTCAAAACCGAGGACGGCTACGTGGAAATTGCCCAGCTCTCGCCCCTGGTGCGATCCCTGGTGGAAACGCAAAGCCAGGTTTGGCTGATCTTCCCCCGCCCCTACAGCGATATCGTAGAGAGGGCTTTGTCTGCCTAGAGGATTGGCAGATCCCAGGGCTAGGGCATGGGCAAAATCCGTTCCTTATCTGAAAGAGGGAAGCAAGAGTGGGAATCCCGGAGATCCTGGCGATGGTGTTGGCGCTAACGGCCCTGGCGATTGCCTTGGTGGCGCTGCGGCTGGGGCGGGCGCTGTGGGCTTCCCCCTGGCTGCGGGATCCCTTGCCGGAGCAAGCGGCAGAGGTCGCAGCGGCCCTGGAGCGGCTGGCGGTGATCGTGCCTGCCTACAACGAGGCGGAAAACGTGGTGGGCTGCCTAAGCAGCATCCTGGACAGCACCGCCGCCCCGCTGCAGGTCTGGCTGGTGGACGACGGCTCCACCGATGCTACCTGGGAGCTGGCCCAGGCCCTGGCTGCCGAAGGGCAAGATCCGCGGCTGCACCTGCTCCAAGGGGATCCCCGCCCCCAGGGTCAAACGTGGGTGGGCAAAAACTGGGCCTGTGCCCAAGCCGTTGCCGCCCTGGCCGCCCAGCCTGATCCCCCCGACTACCTGCTCTTTCTCGACTGCGACGTGCGGCTGGGATCCGCTGCCATCGAAGCAGCCCTAGGACAGTTGCTGGCAAGCGGCAGCGGCTTGGTAAGCGTAGGGCCTCAGTTGGTGTGCGGCTGTCTGGCCGAGTGGCTGGTGCAGCCCATCATGATGGTCATCTTGGCGGCAGGCTACGACTTTGCCGCCGTCAACGATCCCAAGCGTCCCAAGGCCTTTGCCTTCGGGCCGTTCATGCTGTTTCGCCGCTCCGCCTACGAGCAAGTGGGCGGACACGCCGGCGTGGCCAATGTGGTTATCGAGGATGTGGCCTTGGCCCAGCGCATCAAAGCGGCTGGCCTGGGCTTGCAGATTTGCCTAGGGGGGTCGCGGGTGCGATGCCGCATGTACGCCAATGGAGCCGCCCTCTGGGAAGGGTGGACGAAAAACTGGTTCCTGGGCCTGGAGCGCAACTGGGCCCTCGCCGTGTTGGCGATGGTCACTGTCTTAAGCCTCTGCAGCCTGCCCTGGCTGGGGTTGATCCTGGCTGCAGCTACGGGATCCCTGCAGGTCTTGGCGGCCAGCCTGGCCGGGATCCTAGGCCAAGGGGTCATCCGCCTGCTTCTATGGCGTTGGGCCCACCTGCCGCTGCGTTACTGGTGGCTGACGGCGGTGGGAGGCTGGGTGACGGCGGCCATCATCTTGGCTTCTGCCATCCGCACCACCAGCGGGCGCAACTGGACTTGGCGGGGCCGTCCCCTGGCAGCAAGCTAAGCAGAATACAAGAAGCCCCTCCCGCTGACGCGAGCAGAAACACCGCGGGAACATGGTCTAATGGGGAATGTTCGGAGAGGATCCCAAGATAAACAAGCGGCGTTTACAAACAGTGGGATAGCGCAATGCAGGCTTTGGTCATCGGCTCCGGGGGACGAGAACACGCTTTGGCGTGGAAGCTGTTGCAGTCTCCCCAGATTACTCGGGTCTACTGTGCACCTGGCAACGGCGGCACGCAGCAGATGCCCCGCTGTCAGTCTGTGGCTTTGGCGGCCACCGACATCGAGGGACTGGTGCGATTTGCTACCGTGCAAGGGATCCGCCTGACGGTGGTGGGGCCGGAACTGCCCTTGGTCGCGGGAATTGTGGACGCCTTTCAGGCAGCGGGGCTCCCCATTTTCGGCCCCAGTCGCGCCGCCGCCCAACTGGAGGGAAGCAAGCTCTGGGCCAAGCAACTGATGCAGGAAGCAGGGATCCCTACGGCTCCGGCTGCTGGCTTTGCCGACTTGTCTGAGGCACTGGCCTACCTGGATTCAAGAACTCCGTCAGGCAAAGGCAGCTATCCGGTGGTGATTAAAAAAGATGGGCTGGCCGCCGGCAAGGGGGTAACCGTTGCCCACAGCCGGGAAGAAGCCGTGCAGGCCCTGGAGGCGGCCCTGGCCAAGCCGGGCGAGCGGGTGCTGATTGAGGAGTTCCTTGCCGGCCAAGAGGTCTCGGTGCTGGCCTTGACGGATGGCCAGATCTGCCTGCCGCTGCTGCCCGCCCAAGACTACAAGCGCCTTGGCGATGGCGATACCGGCCCCAATACCGGCGGCATGGGGGCCCACGCCCCAGCAGACCACCTGGTGACGCCACAGCTTTTGGCCCGCATCCAGGCCCAAGTGCTAGATCCCACCCTGCAGGCGCTGCAGCGGCGGGGCATCCGCTACCAGGGGGTGATCTACGCCGGCCTAATGATCACGCCCAACGGGGATCCCTATGTGTTGGAGTACAACTGCCGCTTCGGGGATCCCGAAGCCCAGGTGATCCTGCCCCTGTTGGAAAACCCTCTGGACGAGGTGCTGCTGGCCTGCATCGAGGGACGGCTGGCCGATCTTCAACTGAAGTGGAAACCTGGCTACGCCGCCTGCGTGGTCATGGCCGCCCCCGGCTACCCTGACAGCTACGAGCGAGGGATCCCCATTGCCGGCCTGGAGGCCGCCGCCGCCACCGGGGCCCTCGTGTTCCATGCCGGCACCCGCCAGGTGGGCAAGCAGCTCCTCAGCGACGGCGGGCGCGTCCTCTGTCTTACCGGCCAAGGGGCAACGCTGGCGGAAGCGCTGCGCCAAGCCTATGCCGCAGTGGAGCAAGTCCAGTTCCCCAAAGCCCATTACCGCTCCGACATTGGCAGCCGCGCCCTTGGGCCTGCCGTCCGGCGAGGTGTAGTGCCCGCCTCCTAGTCCCCTTCTTTTTTCGACTGCATCTCAAAGCCCCAGAGAGGTCGCTTCTCTGGGGCTGGTAAAGCGGCTTTAAAAAAAGCTTTGATGATTAGAGCCTAACTCCTCCAGTAAAGAGACGGCAACGATAGTATCAGAATCTCAACTTTCCTTAGATTTTCTCAACGGTGGAGCTGTTCCCAGTTGCAACTAACCTGCTCGGTGCTTGGATTCCTCTGGCGTCAGCGGGCCGGAGTTCTGGCGGCTAGGGAGAAGGGAGGCAGCCACGGCTGTTCCCAACTGAGGAGAAGAGGACTAATGTCTCGATCCCGGATGCATGCAGTTGAGCATCAGGGTGCGAAGTCCTACTCTAAGCTGAGGTTGAAGGGCTCCTTCTGCCAGAGCCAGCGGGGTGGGATCCCCAGTCCTTCGGTTAAGGGCGCAGACCTTTGCGGCGCCTGAGGGTTGCAGTCGTAGAGGGTAGTGGTGTAGCGATAGGTGCGCGGCGGCCCGCCCTTGAGCCGGATGCCGCTAATCTCAAAGAGGTAGGGGCGATTGGGCTGGACGGATCCTACCGAGTAAGTGAGAGTCTCTAGGCCAAAGGCGGGATCCCCAACCCGCAGATCCCAAACCGGCACTGCCTCGCCAGTGAGGGCATCGGTGATGCGAACTTGGGCCTGGCTGAGATCAGAGAGGCCGCCGCGGCTGGGCACCGAGAAAGACCAGCGGTAGGCAGACAAAGGTTGGCTGGAAAACCCTTCGAGGCGGTACAGGTAGCCGTCCCTCTCCGGGAAGGCAATGAACTCTGGATCTGGCACTGACTCGTCAAAACCGAAGATCCAATTAGCATTGGCCTGGGTCACCCGTCCGGCCCGCGGGTCAAAGACGATGCCGTAAGCTCCTTGGGCGTACTGGGGGTAGAGGTTCCAGCGGCGATGCCCCACATCCACGAAGTTTTCCCGGCCCGGCTCGGCAAAATAAATATCCACCTGGCGCGCCAGCACCCGCCCTGGGTCGGGGCCGTTCAGCTCCAGAATCGGGCCAATCGCCAAGTTGCTAAAGCGGGATCCCGCCGCCCCGGCAGGAGTGAAGCAACGCCAAGAGGGGGGTGGCTCGTGGCTGAGGGCGCCATTGGCCACCTGCAGCAGCGCCGCCTGCTGAGCGGCCTCCAGGAATTCGGGATTGAGCTCCACCGGGGGCAACTCGTGCAACAGCCGCAGAAAGTTCAGCCGATCCATCATCTTCTGGGCTGCTGCCGGGGTGAGGCGACCGGGATTGCAGGTGGCAGCCTGAGGCTGCTCGGCATAGATGGAGCCCGTGAAGGTGCGAGTCTGGCGATCCAACTGGCAGAGGAAGTTGGCAATCGGCAGCTCTCCTGCCCGCGGAGGTTCTGGAGCTGTGAGGGATCCCCTCCCACCACAGGCAGCCACCAAAAATAGTAGGCAGAGCAAACTAAGAACCCCCCCTGCCCAGACTTGCTGCAAACTGGGCAGCCGCTGCCAAGGCATGTAAGTCCTGTAGGCTTACCGACTGGCGGGGGTGGGAGTGGGCGTGAGGCTGGGGGGACTGACGGTGCTGCTGCTACCCTCGTCACAGGCAGACAGCAGCCCCAGGCAGAGGAACAGGGCTAGAGCCCCCAAGAGCTTGCAGGTCACTTGGGTGGGTTGAAGTGTAGCCATCGCAACAGATCTCCAAAACCCTGCCAGGTTTGACCCTGTTTTATCACGCAGGGGGGGAAGTGCCAGAGCAGAACCTG
>NZ_JANSJN010000085.1:0-1573 GCF_047462555.1 Synechococcus sp. B60.1 | reverse complement strand
TGCCTACTAGAGATAGAGCCCAAAGCGATCCTCTCTCTCCACCCTTAGTGCTGGTAGGGATCCCCGTACCTTAATGCACCTTAGATGAATCTGCTTTTTTGCTGCTGAATTCGGCTGCTCAAGGGATGATCTGAAACTCCAGGTTGTAGGTCTGAAGCAGGTTGATTGTCTCGTGATCGGTGAGGTTGGTGTCGGCCAGCTCCAGGTTGTAGAAATCGATAAACTCCTCGTGGTCGAAGTAGGGGCCGGCATGCCAGGTGCCCATTTCCAGTTTGATAAAGCGGTCGCCGGGCACCCGAAAAGCTTGAATCTCATCCACTTGCAGCTCGTCGGCAGGCGGCGCGACGGCGATAAACCACTCCTTGCCGTGCAGGGATCCCAGACACTGGGTGCAACGGGTGTGGTGAGTTATTTGGGTGAACCGAAGGCCACGGCGGGGCAAGCGCATGAGGTAAAAGCGGGGTTGCCCCTGATTCAAAACCAACTGGGCATCTTGGCCGTCGAAGGGTTTGTCGTCAGGAGTAGGATAGATCACCTGCCCGTAGAGGGCAAAGTTTTCCGGTTCAGCGAGATGGGCCTTCAGTTGGCGCAGTTGACTGCTCACCCTGCTTGTCTCCTCTTTCCCAAACCTGTACCCGTTGTTGCTCCGCAAGCCGATCCCCACCTGCTGCCGGCACAAGGTCGTGAAGACCCAAATAGCAGAGCAGCTCTTATTTTATCTAGTTATCTAGATTTGCCGGCAGTCTCCTTCCACAGAACAGTCTCAGTAAAATGGGAGAAATTTGTAACACTCGGCAATGGTGATGCGGCGGGATTTACAGGAGCTGGTCATTTCCCCTTCTCTGGTGGAAAACCTTTCCGGGGTACCTATAGATTGGCTGTACCGACCTCGGCCTGTCCGTCGCTGGAAAGATTGGCTGCGCCAGTTCTCCGCCTTCTGGGATCTGCTGCGCCTGTTGTTGGTGCTAGATCTCTTCTGCCGTTTCTTGACCTTTTGGACGGGGGGATCCCTGCTGACCTTGCTGGGGCGGATCTGGATCCCTGGCCTGCACAGCAGTTGGGGCACTTGGCTGGTGGAATGGGGGATCCTGGCAGCCATTGCCGCTTTGGGCCAAGCCTATTGGATTTTCCGCAGCCGCCGCCTGCCGCTCTTGCTGAACTTGCTGGAAGAAGTAGATCGCTACCATCAGCTTATTCAAGCTATTCACATCAATGACGAATTGGTGGAGGCAGGTAACCCTGAGGTCAAGCTGCCCCAGCGGGATCAGATTATCGAGGCTCTGAAGCTGGCTCGCAGCGACCTAATCCGCGCCTTGAAAACTGAACGGATCTTGCGGCAGAACAAAGACTTTATTGAGCAGCAAAGTGAGTTCTTCGGTGACGAGTTGACGACTCTAACTGCGCTCCAGATAAGGGAACAGGCCAGCGAACAGTCGCGGCTTTTGGAGGCTGCTTTGCAAATTGCCTTGCAAGTGCGCTCCCAACTGAGCCAACTGCGAAACTGGGAAGCAAGCCTATCCCCAGACAAAACTCAGCCTCCCAGCGAGGCTCAAAACCCAGATTCCCCTCCTCT
>NZ_JANSJN010000084.1:0-12266 GCF_047462555.1 Synechococcus sp. B60.1 | reverse complement strand
TTGGCATGATTTGCTCCCTAGAAATTGTGAAGCAATACATCCAGAATCAGTCAGAGGGTGCTATCCATCCCCACCGTCTGTACGGTGGGGAATTCCGCACCTTACGTTAAAGCTGGAAGTCTCTTGGGAAGTGGGCCAGAATCGAGTTAAGGGATCCCGAGCTGGGTGCAGTTACGGCGCAGCATTCCCGGAAAATCCCGGCAAGCTGTTAGCTTCGGAGGTTGTGCGCCAATGGTAAGGTTGTTCTCATCTCTCTTTAAGAGGACTTCTAACCCCTGGGCTGGGATCCCGGCTGCCGAGTTGGACGCTCCTGAGCCTGCCGCTGGCGGTGGGGAGAGGCAGGCTTGTCCTTTTGCTGCCCAACGGGAACGGATGGTGAGGGAGCAAATCTTGCAGCGGGGGATCCGCGATCCGCGGGTGCTGGAAGCAATGCGCAAGGTGCCGCGTCACCTTTTTGTTCCCCCGGAGCTGCGGGATCGCGCCTACAAGGATTGCCCGCTGCCCATTGGCTACGGCCAGACGATCTCTCAGCCTTACATCGTTGCCTTCATGACCGAGGCGGCCTGCCTCACACCCGAATCGGTGGTGCTGGAGATCGGCACCGGATCCGGCTACCAGGCGGCCATTTTGGCCGAGCTGGCCCGACAGGTGTATAGCCTGGAGCGTTTGTCTCCCTTGGCCGCCCGTGCCCAGCAAACCCTTGCTGCCTTAGGCTACCGCAACGTGGAGGTGCGCCAGGGAGATGGCTATCAAGGTTGGCCGGAACACGCCCCCTACGACGCCATCGTGGTCACAGCAGCCCCCCCAACCCTGCCGACGTTGCTGCTGGATCAACTGGCGGTGGGGGGCAGGTTGGTAGTGCCGGTGGGCGAAAGCCAGGGATCCCAATCCTTGCTGATCCTCCACAAAACCCCGGAAGGGGTGGTGCAAAAGGGCGCTTTCCCGGTGCAATTTGTGCCCATGGTCTAGGGCAGGGGATCCTCAGGAGGCGGCCCAGAGCTGGGCGCGAATTTGTAGCGCCAACTGAGGGCGGTCGGTGATTAGCCCCTGCACCGGCAGCTCCTCCACAGGCGGGCGCAAACAGAAGGCCATGATCTCCGGGTCGTTCACCGTCCAGACGTAGAGCGGGATCCTGGCCTGGGCCGCCGCCGCCAAAAACGGCAGGTTCAGCCAAGAGTAGTGGGGGGCGAGAAAGTCGGCCCCCAGCTCGCGGCAATAGGCCAAGGGGGATCCCTTCTCTTCCTCCGACTGCGCCTCCACCAACAGGCCAACCTGGAAAGGGGGAGCGGAACTGCCGCGGTGCAAAAGCTCTTTCAGCCGCCCTACCACCTGGGGCAAAAAGGAGGTGAGCACGCAGGCATCCGGGGACAGTTGCTTGCCAATCAAGGCAAGGACTTGTTCTTCATAGCCGGCCTCCTTCAGCTCGATGTCGAGGGCAATTTTGCCTCCAACCTGAAGCAGCACCTCCTCTAAGGTGGGAATCGTGGGCTTGCGGGCGCGGATCTCGGCCCAGGTGAGCGCCGCCAACGGCTGCCCCTCCAGCTCGGCATCGTGAAAAATCAGCGGGATCCCGTCGCGGCTGCGGCGCACATCCAGCTCAATCCCGTCGGCCCCGCCTTCGATGGCCGCCGCAAAAGCGGCCAGGGTATTCTCCTCAGCGTGGGTGTGGTCCCCACGATGGGCGACAATCCGGGTGGGAAAGCGATAGGCTGGAGAAGTTGAAACAATCTCTGTAGCCATGGACGCAGCCGAAATTGCCGCCTTAAAAGAGCGTATCAAGCGCATTCGTGAGCGCCGGCCAGCTTTGGTCAAGCTTTTGGAAAAGCCAGACCTGGGCAGCTTGCGGGTCGATGTCAATCAAGCCCTCGAGGAAATCGACGAGCTGCTGCAAGAGTTCGAGCAGACCTTTGGCCCACAGGACTAGCCGGCCTGGGTAAGCTCTTGCAATTGGGCCAAAACCTCGGCACTGTGCCGATAGGGGTTGACAATTGGGTCGATGGCGCGCAGGATCCCGTCGGGGTCGATCAAAAAAGTGTTGCGCAGAGCCATCTCCCCCATCCAGGAGCCGTAGGCGCGGCTAACGGTGCCCTCAGGATCCGAAAGCAAAGGAAATTGCAGCCCCTCTGCTGTGCAAAACCGCCGGTGGGAGTCCACCGAGTCGGCGCTTACGCCCACAATTTGTGCCCCCAGAGCCTGAAACTTGGGCAGATCCTGCTGAAAGCGGCGGGCCTCGATCGTGCAGCCGGAAGTGAAGTCGCGGGGATAGAAGTAGAGCACCACCCACTTGCCGCGAAAATCCGCCAGCCGCCGCACCTGGCCCGACTGATCCGGCAGCTCAAACTCCGGCGCCGGCGCCCCGATCTCCGGCAGGGGAGTGGTGCCCCACTGGGCCAAGGCAGACTGGACACCTACAAAGCTCACCAGCAAAACCGCAAACAACCCTGCCAGGCCCAGCCAGCGCCCGATCCTGGCCACTTTTTTGACAATCACGGCAACATCTCTCCAGCTCCCTAACTCTAGTTTACATAACTTCACAGCAGCCACTTGCAGAGCAAAAGCTGGGGTGGGATCCCCAGCCACCGCCAAAGTTGAGAGGTGCGCTGGATGGGAGTGTAGCGCAGTTGGGCGTAGAGCTGCCGGGCGGGCAGATTGTCTTCCACCACGTGCAGATACAACTGGCGATAGCCCCAACCTTGCACCACGCCTTCGGCGCTGAGCAAAAGCTGCCGCGCGATCCCGCGCCGCCGCCAAGCGGGCAACACCGCCAAGTTGGAAAGATAGGGATACTTGCCATGGGCCATGGCCCGCAAGGAGATCTCAGCAGTGGCCACCACCTCGGATCCCACCGCCGCCGCCAGGCAGCAGTAGTGCGGATCCCTGGCCGCCAGCTTGAGGCACAAATCTTGGCGGATGCCCAGCTTGTGAATCGGGTAAAGCCAGCGCTGCAGACCCAAAGGCGGATAAAACACCTGGGCGAGAACCTCCGCCACGGGATCCAGATCACCCAGTGTGACGGGATAGACCACGAGGGAGGGCAACACAGAGGAAAACAGGGCGCTCAAGCATCTGTTGCAAGCGTCCTTGCTATTTTCGCAGAGAAGCTGCACGCAACTCGCAACCAACAAGAAGTGGCGGCAACCCCAGCGGCACCGCCACTGAACCAGTAAAACCTAAGTGGGGGGGAACTACCCACCCTGATGCAGGTCACCTGCACCCAAACTTCGCTATCTCTTCACTTGTTGGAGCTTCTATTCGATTGTTCCGAGCTCACCCTCCTCCTTTTGATGAGTTCAACTGCTCAATCGACGGGGAAAGTGGAACAGCTACCTGACGAACCCACTTTTGAAGCTCTGCTCCCGAGTGTTGAAGCGCCAAAACCTGACCCGCTCTCGCACTGTGCCCTACAGCTCACCCGCATAGCGAGCTGAGCCTTTGACACGATAGACATCATCGGTAATGGGCTGGTAACCTACTTCAATCAGATCAGACTTGGCAGGCGTGAACACGCGGATAACTGCTCTAGCAATTTTCGAGAGAAAGGCAAGCATAAAAACCTCCTCCAAGCGAGAGTGAAACTATGAACTGGGCGAACCCAAAATTGCTAAAGCCCGCAGCCCTTGACCTCCTGAGCAGAGTCGTGATTCGCCAGAGTCTGCAGGGGGGAGCACCTGAACCCAACCGAGCATCGGTTTTCCACCTCTTCCCTGATCCTAAACGGAGACTCGAAATAGCAGGCCAGCACCTCCTCAACCGGTAAAGCCGCTTGCCATCTTGCCATCTCACCAGAGGTAAACGACCTCTTATCGTTGCAGCGGCTAACCTCAACAGACCCGACCGCTATTTGATCTAGCTCCCATGTCCCTTCCTTGGAGGAAAACCTGTCGTAGGTGCCAGGTGCCCCGCTGGGCAAGACAACCACTTGCTATAGAAACCTGCCGGCGCAACGGATCGGAAGTTCGTATGAGATTGGATCAAAACGTTGACCGACAGGAAGCTTTGAGCTTGAGCAGATTGCAGGCTGGTGTCTCGCCTTTGAGATGAAGCTGAGATATTATCCTCCTTGCTTGAATCACCACATCTCTAATCTAGCTTGGGTCAAATCCCTCTACAATGGCTGGCAACTGTTCTTAACAGTCTAGGTCATTTCTTTAATCGTCCTTCCCATATTTCTTCAACATAGGTCTCCAGTGGATCTTGCAGTCGGATCCTCTGCCTTTTTCCAGAAGCAAGGTCTACTTTTTAGAAACTTTTCAGAAAGCAGGGGGGCTGGGTCCCCAGCTCAGCCGAGGATTTAACCGAGGCCACTCGACCCGGCTTCAGTGGGCCTCCCACTTCAGAAGGGTGTCGGGGAGAACTTCAATTCCGGGGCCGAGAGTGCAGGATTAGCAGGGAAAAGTAGGGGGGGCGATAGTCGGCCAATTCTTCTAGGGTGGGGAAGAGAACTTGCTGCGGCCAACCGGCCCAAACCACCAAGCTGGCCTGCTGCAGCCAACCTCTTGCCGCCAACCACTGCCAAACCTGAGGATAGACAGGGGCCACTTTCATCAGCACGACCACGTCTGCCCAGGCACAGGCCGCCTCCAGCTCCGCCAGGGCAAAAAGAGCGGGTAGGATCGCCAATTTCTCGGAGCCGAGCGCCAAAGGGGATCCGAGAGCGGCGGCGGCAGCCAGGGGAGAGCACACCCCCGGTATGGCCTGGATGGGCAAGTCAGGGATCCGCTGCTGCAGGGCCTGGGCCAGGTAGGCAAAGGTGCTGTAGAGGCCCACATCTCCTTCACACACAAAGGCCACATCCTCACCCCGTTCTAGAAGCGGGGCCAGCTGCTCGGCAGCCGCTTGCCAGGCCGCCTGCAGAAGCTCAACTTGGGTAACAAAGGGCAGATGCAACGGCAATAGGGTTTGTTCCGGTCGCAGCCAGGGGCGCACGATTTGATAGGCTAAACCCGGCTGGCCGATGGCGTTCTGAGGGCAGGCCACCCAGCGGACGGCGCCGAGGATGCGGGCTGCTTTGAGGGTCAGCCACTCGGGATCCCCGGCTCCAGCACTGATCCCCCAAAAAGTTCCCAGGCCCATGTATCAGGTGGTTTCTGGATTGCCCGTGCCTTCCTCCCTCAGGCGATCCAAGGCTTCCTGCAGAGAGTTGCGCAAGGACAAAAACTTTTCTAGCCGTACCAGTTTCACGGTTTGGGTGACGCGGGGGTTGCTCACCACCTGAAAGATACCTCCACGGCTCTGTGCCAGCTTGGCCAATTGCACCAGGGCACCGACGCCGGAGCTATCGATGAAGTCGATCCCCGTCAAATCCAGGATAAGGTTGGGGGATCCCTCTTCTAAGTATTTGGTGACCACCTTAACAAAGACCGGCTCAGAAAAGGCATCCAGAAGGCCCGTCAGGTAAAAGACCTGGCAGTTTTGCAGTGCTTCGTGGCTGCCGCGCAAGCTGACCGTCAGAGACAGAGGTTCCGGAATGGCTTTTCTCCTTTTGTCTATCTCGACAGAAGATGGAGGCCCGATCTCGGGCGTGGAGATAGCTTAGCATCCCTGCGGGCGAGACGGTATTTTTCCGCGGGCAGGGGATTGCGGCTCGGGGCAGGGATCTCTTCTCTCTGTCCCCTCGTGGCAGGCCGGGAGTCCTTGGGTAGGATGGGGGCAGCTTCCCCTATTCAGAGGAGGCCGGCCTGCGGGCCAAACAGGGCTTCTCAACTGGGGTGGTTCGGATCCCTGAGGGTGGGTGTTGGGCGAAGATCAGCGCGAGAAAGAGCAACGATTTCCCCTCTCCTCCAAGACCTGGATTGGGGTGGGGGCGGGGCTGGGTTTGGGCTTGACGGCTGCTGCCTTGGGCGCCGCCTGGGGAATCGGGGCGTATCTTCAAAATCAGGTGCTGCCCCAGGTAGAAGAAACCCTCTCGCAGGCGATGCGCCGGCGGGTGGAATTGGGGGAGGTAAGGTTTGTGGCCCCTTGGCAGGTGAGGCTGGGAGAAAGCCACATCGAACATTTGGCCAGCATCGGCTCTATCGACCTCAGCCCCGACTTTTGGACCTGGCTACAAACAGGCGAGTGGGTGCTCAACATTACCCTGAACCGGCCCCAGTTGCTGCTGATGGAAACGCTGGATCGCGGCTGGGCAGATGTGCAGTTTCAACTTCCAGAAGGGGAGGGATCCCTGCCCTTGCAGGGGCTGAACGTCCGTTTGCAGGAGGGATCCCTGACGGCCATCCCTTTGGTGGGGGAGCGGCGCCAGTTTGACCATCTGCAGGGCCAGGTGCAGGTGTGGCTGAGTGCTCCGCCGGGGGGAGGGGATCGGGCCAGTTTCCAGCTCTCGGCGCGGCTGCGTCCTCTGCAGAGGGAAGGAGGGTATCCCTTGCAGCTTAGGGGGGTGGCGGATTTCGCCCAGGCTTCTGGCGCAGTGACGCTGGCCGCCCAGCGTCTGCCTTTGGAGCTGCTGCCCAGCGTCTTGCCGGCGGCGCCCTTGACCGAGGTGGAAGGGGAGACCAGTCTGGATCTGCAAGTCCTCTGGGGCGGAGAACGCCCTTGGGAGTTGACGGGGCAAGCCCAGGTTCAGCAGGCGCGGCTGGGGTTGGAGAGGTTGCCGCATCCTTTTGAAGAGGTGAAGGGCTCTGTTCGCTTTACCCTAGAGGAGCTGGATCTGCAGGGGGTGAGCGGTCGCTTTGGCCAGCTCTCTTTCGGGGATCTCAACGGCTCCATTGCCTTCGGCGACAACGAGGGGTTCAATCTGCAAGCTGTCATGGCTCCAGCCAGTTGGCAGCAAATCCAGGAGACTTTCAACTTTGAGCTGCCGGTGGCGGCGGCAGGGGTGGTGGCGGGATCCCTGGCGGTTACTGGGCCGCTCAAGGGGCCGCAGATCCAAGGGCAGTTGCAAGGGATCTCGCCGGGGCAGGTGGATCGCCTGGCGGTGCCGGAATATGCTTTTGGCTTCCGCTGGGCCGACCAGACCTTGGCCTTTGAGGAAATTGACCTGAAGGCCGCCGGCGGACGCATCCAGGGATCCGGACAACTGCAATGGGCTGCCGGCTTGGCGGGCCAGTTCAATTTGCAGGTCAGCGGGGCCGACGTGGAGCAGGTGCTGGCCCTCTACGACCTCAACCTGCCGCGGCGGGGCGAGCTGCCCTGGGCGGGGCCAGTAAGTGCTCAGGTACAGGTGGCGCTGACGGGATCCCGGCCCCAGGTGGAGGCCACCTGGGAAACCCAAGGGGGAGAGATTGCCGGCAGAGGACAGCTTCAGATCTTGCCCGAGGCGGGGGGCTGGGCGGTGGAGGTGCCGCAGGCCGTGTTGGAGCTGGGCGGGGGCCGGGCCCAGGTGGCGGGAAGGTGGGCGGCAGGGCAACTCCAGGCGCGGCTGGCTCCCCAGGATCTGCCGCTGGCCTTTTTTAACCCCCAGTGGCCGGGATCCCTCTCCGGGGAGCTGATGGCGCAGATGAACACGGCGGAGGCGGCGGAGGTGGGTTTCCTGGCGGCGTTGCGAGCGCAAGGGTCGCTAGCCCTGTCCCAGCCTTTGGGAGAGAGGAGATGGCCATGGGTTGACGGCATCCGCGGCCAGCTAGCTTGGGAAGGATCTGACCTGCGTATCCAGCAGGCAGAGATCTTGGCCGGCACCACCCGCTTGGCCAGGCTAGAGGGACGGATCCCCGTAGACCCGCAGACGCTGCAGGTGGGATCCCTGGATCTGAACTTTGCCGCTGACGGGATCCCCCTGGCAGAAGTACCCGGCCTGCCGCCGAGGGTGGCAGGAGTGCTGCAGGGATCCGGGCAGCTCCGCGGCTCCCTGGAGGAGTTACAGGTGACGGGGGAGGCCCAGTTGCGCGGCTTGCAGGTGGGGGAGGTAGCCTTTGCCGACTTGGCTGGGCCCTTTAGCTGGTCTAGCCAGGGGACGACGGTGGAGCTAGCGGGGACGCGGGAGCGGCTGGCGCTGCAGTTGGATCCCCAGTTTCGGCCCTTGCAGTTCGAGCTGCGGCGGGGCGAGGCGGAAGTGCGCGGCCAACGACAGCAAGATGAGCTGCAGGTGGTGGCGAACCGCTTGCCGCTAGCTTGGCTGGGGGGGGTGGCTGCTGGGGCATGGGCCGGCTTGCAGGGAACCCTCGATGGGGAGGTGGCGCTTGACCTGGCCAGTGGCGCTGCTCAAGGTCAAGCTGCGGTCGAGGGGCTGCGACTGGGCAATCTCGAGGCGCAGGGCCTTGCAGTGGATTTCGCTTACCACCCTGGAGACGACTCTCGCCCCGCTCGTCTGACCCTTGCCCAAGCCCAACTGGAGCTGTTCCAGAGCCTCTACACCGCCAGCGGTACTTTGGAGCTGCCGGCGACCTCTCTGGATCCCACCTCGGCGGCTCCCGTTCCCCAAATCGACCTGCAGATCAGCACCCGCCGGGGTCGCCTGGAAGATATCATTTCTACTTTCAAGTGGCGGAAGTGGAGCGATATCACCAGCCGCGGTTTTCGGCTGCCACCTTTGGGCCCTGCCGCGGTGCTGCGGACGGATCCGGTTGGTCTGCCCAACCATCCCCTCTGGGAGCAGCTAGAATACTACGCCCAGATCCTGGCTGCCCACCTGGAGGCCCTGGCCAGCCGCATGGATCCCCGCATCCCGCCGCCCACCAGCTTGCGGGGGGAATTTCAGGCTAGCGTCAGCCTCGTCGGCAACCTCAACCGGCCCAGCGTCAGCTTTCACCTGGAGGGCCAGAATTGGCAAGCGGAGGAGTTTGGTGTTGAAAGCCTCACCGCCAGCGGCAGCCTGGTCGAGGGGGCAGTGGTGTTGCAGCCACTGTTGTTGCGCAGTGGGGAACGCCAAGCCCTTTTCACCGGCAAGTTGGGCCTGGAGGAACAGTCGGGATCCCTGCAAATTCAAGGATTTCCTCTGGCTTTGCTGGATCGCTTCCTGCCGGATGGGCTGGAACTCCAAGGGGATCTCAACCTGGATGTGGAGCTGGCAGGCAACCTGCGGGATCCCCTTGCCCGCGGTTCCCTGACGGTGGTGAACGCCCAGATCAACCAGGTGCCGCTGCAGGAGGTGGGGGGACAATTTGACTACCACCAGGGACAACTGCGCTTGGAAGGCGCCCTGCTGGCCAACGGCGACGAGCCGATCCGCCTCTCTGGCCTGGTGCCCTACACCCTGCCCTTTGCTGAGGTGCGGGCCGCCTCGGATCAGATCGACCTCAGCCTGCAAGCCGAGAATGGCGGCCTGCGCTTGGTCAACCTCTTCACCGACCAGGTGCGCTGGGAGGGCGGCCAAAGCCAACTGGAGCTGGCCATCCGCGGCACCTTGCGAGAGCCCAGCCTGCAGGGGAACCTCAGCCTTAGCTCCGGGATCCTCAAACTGGCCGCCCTGCCGGAGCCCATCACCGACCTGACCGGCCAAATTGTCTTTAACCTCAACCAATTGGAGGTGCGGGAGCTGCGGGGCCAGTTGGGGGGCGGATCCCTGTTGGCCAACGGCTTTTTGCCCGTCAACTCCCGCGGCGCCCTGCAGAGGGACGAGACCGCGCCACCCTTAACGCTGCAACTGCAAGGGATCCAGCTCAACCTGCCCAACCTCTACACAGGCCGCCTGGAAGGAGAGGTGACGGTGGGCGGCCTGCTGCTGCGGCCTCTGATGGAGGGACACCTAGAGATCTCCGATGGAATCGTCGATGTCAGCCCGCGCCAAGCGGCAGCTCCTACAGACGCGACTCAGGTAGATCCCTTCTGGCAGCCGCGGCTGAACGGGTTGGAGCTGGTCTTGGGGCCTGGGATCCGCGTGCAGCGCCCCAACCTATTTGAGTTCAACGCCAGCGGCAGCTTGCGCCTGTTTGGCACTCCCCAAGATCTACGTCCGGCGGGCACCATTGCCCTGGAGCGAGGCCGCGTCAGCCTGCCCATTGCCAACTTTCGCCTGGATCGCTCCCGCCCCAACACCGCCACCTTTGACCTAGACAACCCCTTCGATCCTTTTTTAAACCTGCGCCTGGTGACCCAAGCCTTCGAGGTGTATCGCTTTCCCCAGGAGCTCTCTCCTTTTGAGACCAACCGCACCCTACCGGGATCCCAGCAGAGCATCGAGATATTGGCCACTGTCAACGGACGGGCCAGCCAGCTTGCGGCTGCGGATCCCCGCAACGGGGTTTTGACGCTTTCTAGCAGTCCCAGCCGCTCCCCAGAAGAGATTGTCGCCCTGTTGGGGGGAACAGCTTTGGCCCAACTGAATCCAGAAGCCGGGGTGGCCGGACTGGCGGGAACAGCCCTACTCAACGATGTGGTGGAGACGCTGCGGGACACCCTCGGCTTGGATGAGGTTCGCCTCAGCCCCGTCCCCCAGGTCGATACCCGTGCCCCCAGACGTTCCTCGGTGGGCCTGGCCCTGGAAGTGGCCCGCGATCTGGGGCCCGCCACTTCCCTCTCGGTGCAGCGCAACCTGACGGATCCCTTTCAGCCCACCCGCTACAGCGCCCGCTACCGCCTCAACGAACAAACCCTCACCCGCGCCAGCACCGACCTCGAGGGCAACAACGCCATTGCCATCGAGTTCGAGACTCGCTTTTGACGGGATCCGCCCCAGCCAGACTACGGTTTGTTATGTTACACTATGTTACATCGTTATTGCTACGCAACACTGTCGCGAATGCGCGCAGAGCACTCTCCCCAACTCCCCTCTCCCTTTGGGAGAGGGGCCGGGGGTGAGGGTGGGAGAGGGGCCGGGGATGAGGGCAGCGGCGCCGAGTGCTTGGGTAGTGGCGAGAACCGCTTGGAGACTGTCTTAACCTAGGTTGAAGTGGCCATAGTTTTTCAACGGCTTTTGGACGGCCAGGGATCCCTTGAACCGGACTCCGTGACTCCTAAAGATAGCTAGAATAAACACCTACCTGTGTGAGCCTGGAAGATCGAAACAAGCGGCCAACCTGCGTTCCCCCTTAGAGAGTTGACAAGTGAATGATCCAATCTGCCCAACCATGAGGAAACAACAAGTATTGCAATTGCTCAGCGAGCAATTTGCCGAAATTCAAAAGCAATTTGGTGTGCAGCGACTGGCCCTGTTTGGCTCAACCGCTCGTGGCGAGGATCAAGCCGGCAGCGACATCGATATCCTAGTTGAATTTATTGGTAAAGCCGACTCCAAGCGTTACTTCGGTCTGCTCTTCTACTTGGAAGACAAACTTGGATGCCCCCTAGACCTTGTGACCGACAAGGCTCTACGCCCCGAACTCCGTCCATTGATAGAAAAAGAAGCAATCTATGTCCCGTGAATGGCGTTTCTACCTAGATGATATGATTGAATTTGCCAAGCGAGTCCTTGAATACACAGAGGGGTACACTCAAGAAGACTTTGAACAGGATCGCCGAACCTATGATGCGACCCTGAGAAACATCGAGTTGATTGGTGAGGCAGCCACTCACATTCCTGCAGAAGTCCGTAACCAGAACGAAAATATTCCTTGGCGACAACTCATTGCCACTCGTAACCGTATCATTCATGCTTATCTTGCTCTAGACAACGACGTTTTGTGGAGTATCATCCAAAGTGATATGCCCCAACTGCTTGACAATTTACAGAAACTAAAGCGTAGTCTCTCCGATTCTCCCTGCTAACCCTAACTTCAGGAGCAACGCCGCCGTTTTCATCCAGTTGGAAACCCCCTCTGACGGGATCCCCTCTGGCCAGACTACGGTTCGTTACGTCGTCATTGCTACGCAACACTGTCGCGAACGCGCCGCTCTAACTCCCCTCTCCCTTTGGGAGAGGGGTTGGGGGTGAGGGCGCCTTTGGGAGAGGGGCCGGGGGTGAGGGCAGCGGCGCCGAGTGCTTGGGTAGTGGCGAGAACCGCTTGGAGACTGTCTTAACCTAGGTTGAAGTGGCCATAGTTTTTCAACGGCTTTTGGACGGCCAGGGATCCCTTGAACCGGACTCCGTGACTCCTAAAGATAGCTAGAATAAACACCTACCTGTGTGAGCCTGGAAGATCGAAACAAGCGGCCAACCTGCGTTCCCCCTTAGAGAGTTGACAAGTGAGTGATCCAATCTGCCCAACCATGAGGAAACAACAAGTATTACAATTGCTCGGCGAGCAATTTGCCGAGATTTAAGAGCAGTTTGGCGTGCGGCGACTGGCCCTGTTTGGCTCAACCGCTCGTGGCGAGGATCAAGCCGGCAGCGACATTGATATCCTAGTTGAATTTATGGGTAAAGCCGACTCCAAGCATTACAGCCTGTTAAGGAATCAAGGGGTACAGTAGCAACACTTAGCAAACCAACTTCGGAAGCAGGATGGATTGATCAG
>NZ_JANSJN010000083.1:7094-12353 GCF_047462555.1 Synechococcus sp. B60.1 | reverse complement strand
AGCAAGAGAGAGCGGCGGCGGTCGAACAGTGAGGCCTACGGCCCGCTAGCGCGAGGGGCGTTCTACCCGTTGCGGCAATTTGTGCACTACAAGGCCGCCAGAGCAGGGATCCAGGTTGTGGTGGTGCCACCTGCCTACAGCTCGCAGACCTGCCACCGGTGTTTGTGGCTTGGGCAGCGGGAAGAGAAGCATTTTCGTTGTGTGAACCCAGCTTGTGGTTGGGAAGGGGATGCAGATTTGAACGGTGCCAACGTGATTGCCCTTTTGGGGGTCGCTGTAAACCGGCCTAGAGGCCCGTGGTTGGCTTGCCAACTGCAGGGCTACCGTTCGCGTCAGCGGCGCGTAGCGCTTAAAGCCTGCTCCGTACCGCTGAGCGGTCGGAGTCGGGTAGTTTACCCAATTCAACGCCCCCACGGCAGAGCACGGCATTAGATTTTGATAGTCTGGTTTGGGGGCCACCTGCATCCCCTCAACCCTGGCGAGGCATGGCGGAAAACCGGACCGGCGCGTTTATTGGCGGGCTGCTGTTGGGAACGGCGGTGGGCACAGTCATTGGCTTACTCCTGGCCCCCCGCAGCGGACGGGAGACGCGGCGACTGTTGAAAAAATCGGCCGAGGCACTGCCAGAAGTGGCAGAAGATGTGGCTGGCAGCCTGCAGTATCAAGCAGAAAAGTTGTTCGACGCCGCTCAACGGAATTTGGATGAGGCCCTGCTGCGGCTGCAGCAGGCAGCGGCGGTGGGCAGGGAAGCCATGTTGCAGAAACGGCAAGAGCTGATGCAAGCCCAAAACCTGCGTCCCCTCGCCCGGGAGGAAGCTGATTCAGAAGCCCGAGATCGGGAGGAGACAGCAGGATGAGCGATCCGGTCTTTTGGCTGGGCCTCTCGGTAGGTCTGGTAGCAGTGGGTATCTTGGCGGTGATCCTGACCCTGCTGCCTGCCGTCATTCAATTGGGTCGAGCCGCCCAGAGCGTGGAACGCTTTTTCGACACGCTGCTGCGGGAATTGCCCCCTACGCTGGAGGCTTTGCGTCTGACCAGCTTGGAAGTGAGCGAGATCGCCGACAGCCTCGACGAAGGGGTCAAGGGGGCCGGACAGGTGGTGAAGCAGGTGAACCGCTCTCTGGAAGGGGCCCGCAACCAAGCCCGTGGCGCTCAGGTCAATGTCCGCAGCCTTTGGGCAGGGGTACGGGCGGCCTGGCAGGCGCTGTCCAGCGAGACTCCCCCCACCGCCATGCGTAACCCTCAGTTGCGCTCAGGCCAAGCTGGTCGACCTTTTTCTGCTGCTGCGCCAAGCATTCCCTTGGGAGATATGCGCTCTTTTGCCAGCAAGGCAACGCCAGAGGGATCCCCCCCCAATGCGCAGCCTTCCCGACCCGATGCCACCAACCCGTGAGAGCTATCTGAGAATCCTCTGGAAGACAGGCACAGGAGGTTGGGGCTCTTGCCCGGCGGGAAGCCGGCCCCAACTGGCGTCTGGATCCCAGCGCAATTGGGTAACATCCTGCAAAGGAAACCCCATCTGCTGCAGGATCTTGAGGCTGAGGCTAGGAATAATCGGCGAAAGGGCTACCGCCACCCAGCGCACGCTTTCCAAAACAGCGTAGAGGATCTGGGCCACCTGTTCGCTTTGCCCCTGCTTGTGCAGCGTCCAGGGAGCCTGCTCGTCGAGGTATTTGTTGCTGGCCTGGGCCAAGCTGAGGGCTTTGCGGGCAGCGGAGCTGGGATCCAGCCGCTCGTAGGCATCGGCCACCGCCGGGGCTAGGCGCTCGACCAGGGTTTTGAGGGGGTGATCCGCTGCGATCTGCACCGGGGGAATGCGGTAGTCGGGCTGGTATTTTTTGAGCATATTGAGGGTGCGGTTGAGCAGATTCCCCAGGTCGTTGGCGAGGTCAGCATTGAGAACCTCAATGAAGCGGCCCTCGCTAAAGTCGCCATCCTTGCCCAGCTCAATTTCGGTCAAGAAATAGTAGCGCACGGCATCGGCGCCGTAGCGTTGCACCAGCTCAAAGGGATCCAGCGTGTTCCCCAGGCTTTTGCCCATCTTGAGGCCATCTTTGGTGAGAAAGCCGTGGCCAAAGATTTGTTTAGGCAGCGGCAGCCCTGCCGACATGAGCATGGCCGGCCAGTAGATGGCATGAAAACGGACGATGTCCTTACCCACTAGATGCACGTCGGCAGGCCAGTAGCGGCGCAGGGCGTTTTCCAGGGTGGGCTCGTCGTGAGGATCCAAGGCGGCGCTGAGGTAGTTAATGAGGGCATCAAACCAAACGTAAAGGGTTTGGCTGGGATCCGCCGGGAAGGGGATCCCCCAGGAGACGCTGGGGCGAGAGATGGAAAAGTCCCGCAGGCCCTGCTTGACAAAGTTCATGACCTCGTTGCGGCGGCTTTCCGGTTGAATGAACTCCGGGTGCTCCGCATAGAGGGCTTCCAGTTTTTCCTGGTAGCGAGAGAGGCGAAAAAAGTAGTTTTCTTCGTCTTTCCACTCCACTTTCTTGTTGGGGTGAAGGGGGCAAAACCCACCTTCTAGGAGCTCTGACTCGTCCTTGAACTCCTCGCAGGCAACGCAGTACCAGCCCTGCTGGCGGCCAACGAAAATATCTCCCCGCTCCCAAACCCGCTGAAAAAACTCCCGCACAATGGCCTTGTGGCGAGGGTCAGTGGTGCGGATAAAGCGGTCGTAGCGGATATCCAGCAACCGCCAAAGCTCTACAAACTGGGCGGCAATCTCGTCACAGTGCTGCTGCGGCGGAAGGCCGCGCTCTTCAGCGGTGCGCTGGATCTTCTGGCCGTGCTCGTCAGTTCCCGTTACCATCAGCACATCCTTGCCCCGCAGGCGGTGGTAACGGGCGATGGCATCCGCTGCCATGGTGGTGTAGGCGCTGCCGATATGGGGGGCAGCGTTGACGTAGTAGATGGGTGTGGTGATGACGAAGGTGGGATCCGGCATGAGCAGTTGCAGCGCTTTCCCCCATGATAAAAGTTGCCGGAAAGTCCGGCAGGCCGAGTTACGGGGCAGGGATGAAGCTGGCATTCAACCTAAAGGGATGGGGCTGCGGTGCCCTGGGGGCCGGGATCTTGGGCGCCGGGGCGGCTCTGGCCCAGCCTCTGCCGGAAACCCGCATCCCTTGCGAGATCCTCATCGCCGGGGGCGGGCTGGGGGGGGTGGCGGCGGCCTACGAGGCCCTGCGCTTGGGGCGACAGGTGTGCATGACCGAAATGACCGACTGGATTGGCGGCCAGGTGAGCGCCCAGGGGGTCTCGGCTTTGGATGAGCGGCCCTTGCAGCGGGAAAACGAGATCTTTCCCCAGGGCTATAGAGAGTTTCGCCGCCGGGTGCGGGAAAAGTACGGCGGTGATCCCAACCCCGGCAAGTGCTGGGTGAGCGTGCTCTGCTTCTCACCCCAGGTGGGCCACCAGGTCATCCGAGAGATGTTGGATCCCTACCTGCAGTCGGGGCAGTTGCGGCTGTTTACCGAGACGGTGGTCAAGGACGTGGAGATTGAGAATTACCAAGTCCGCAGTGTGCAGGCCATCCGCAATATTCCCAAACACGCCGGCGTCCAGCCGGAGAATCGGGGGGATCTCTCCACCTACTTGCTGGATTTTTACCGCCTAGAGCCCACCGCAGACTGGGACAAAGAGATCCTGCGCTTTGAGCCGCCGCCGCAGCGGCAGGGCAAAACCCTACCTTGGGTAGTAATCGATGCTACCGAAACCGGCGAACTGTTGCCCCTGGCGCGGGTGCCCTACCGCCTTGGCACGGATGGGAAAAGCCGCTGGGAGCCCAGCTCCAAGCCCTACAGGGATCCCTACTGCACCCAGGGGTTTACCTACACCTTTGTTATCGAGCGCTCCGCTGTGCCGCAGGTGCCCATCAAGCCGGAGTTCTACAACGACCCGCTGCACGGCCCCTACTACAGCTTTGAACAGCCGCGCTTTAACTTTGCTCTGGTCTTCACCTACCGCCGCATCCGGGGACAGGTATTTGGCTTTGGGGAAGAGGCCATCCGGGTGGGGGATCAATCCCTGCAGAACTGGACCTGGGGCAACGACTGGCGCATCACCGGGCCAGACAAGAACCTCATCCTCACCCACGAGCAACTGCAAGCCTCAGGGCAACTGGATCCCGGCGGCTGGATGGGGGGCTTGCGGGTAGAGGCGCTGCGGCGGGCCGAGCAACATGCTAAAGGCTTCTTCTACTGGTTGGTGGCGGGGCGGACGGATTTTCTCCTGCAGCAGGCGGATCCTGACTTTCAAAAGGACTTTTACCTGCGCTACCGCTACCTCAAAGGGCCCGCTAGCCCCCTGGGAACTGCCAGCGGCCTCTCCAAGTACCCCTACATCCGCGAGTCGCGGCGCATCCTCGGTCGGCCCAGCCTTGCCTACCCGGAGGGGTTCACCATCTACGAGTCGGATATCACCACGCGGGAATCGCAGCTAAACCGCGGGCGTCCCTTCATCTTCTACGATTCGGTGGGGGTGGGGCAGTACCCTATTGATTTTCACGAGTGCCTGCTGCCCGATTTTTCGCTGCCCCCCAGCCACAACCAAGATGCCCAAGCCCCTACCTACCCCTACCAGATCCCGCTGCGGGCCCTGATCCCCCAGCGCATTGACAATCTTCTAGCTGGCAGCAAGAACATCGCCACCAGCCGCATTGCCAGCGCCTCTTACCGGGTGCATCCTGTGGAATGGGCCATTGGCACGGCAGCGGGTCACACGGCTCACTTTGCCCTGGAGCGGGATCTGATCCCGGCGGAGATCCTGCGGGAGCCGCTGCTGGACTTGCAGCTATTGCCCGCTCTCCAAGCCCAGATCCAGAGCTTGGGCAATCCCATTCAATTTCCTGGCACCACCATCACTGCCACCGACTGGGCCCAATCCCGCTAGCCTAGAAAGGCAGGGTTGGGAGCTGGCCATGGAGGCTATGGGGGTTGAATTTGGGGGACTGGAGGCGATCCGCCCTTCGTTGTGGGCGGCCACAGCCCTCTGGAGCCTGGGACTGATCTGGGGGTTGTCGCCATTGCACCGCCGCCTGCAGGAGGGTTGGGAAAAGCAGTTGTCCTGGGATCCCAGTGGGGCTCTGGCCTCTCTGCTCAGCGTCATCCCTTTCCTGTTGGCAGCAGCGGTGGTGGTGGCTTTCACCGAGATCTCGTTGGGCAAAAGCTGGGCCGTCTCCTGGGGCCTTATTGCCTGTGTTGGCGGTGGCCTCTATGAGCTAGGCCGGCGGGACAATGCTCGCTAACCCAACGCCGGCCC
>NZ_JANSJN010000083.1:0-6994 GCF_047462555.1 Synechococcus sp. B60.1 | reverse complement strand
GGCCTTATTGCCTGTGTTGGCGGTGGCCTCTATGAGCTAGGCCGGCGGGACAATGCTCGCTAACCCAACGCCGGCCCCTCTCCCTCTGGGAGAGTAGACAATGCTAAGAGCCGTACCTAGAGCGATGACTCCCTTAGAAGAAGCGGCGGAAGCGGCGGCTAAGCTGCTGGTGTTTCGGGAAATCTGCGCCCATCCCCTGGCCCTGGCCTGGCAGGAGCTCATCCAGCAGTTGATGAGCGGGGATCCCCTGCCCTGCTGGAGAGCCTACGGGCGCTGGTTTGAGCTTTTGGCCCGGCAGGGCTTGAGCTGGCGGGAGTGGCTAATCCAGGAAATCCGCTGGGCCGATAACCCCTTCTCGCGGGCGGCGCTGCAACCCCAAGGGATCCCGGCCCCCCTTTTGCAAGCGGCCCGCCACGATCTCCGCTGCCTGCAGATCCTGGCCGATAGCCAGGAGACCATTGCTGAGCAGATGCAGGCGCTGGGCTTGGGGATCCCCTGGCCGGATGAAAACCCCAGCAGCTCTGGCTGGGATCCCCGCCCTTTTGCCGATTGGGGCCAGAGCCTGGAGGCCTTAATTGCCCACTACCGCCAAGGGGGAGTGGGGCTCTATGGTCGCTATTGGGCGTTTCGCTGGGGGCCGGCAGGGCTAGAAGGGATCCCCACTCCCGATCTGCCCGACTGGGAGGAGATCTACGGCTACGAACGGCAGAAACGGCAGTTGGCCGCTAACACCGAAGCCCTACTGCGGGGGGATCCGGCGTTGCATGTGCTGCTTTACGGGGCGCGAGGCACCGGCAAGTCTTCCCTCGTGAAGGCGTTGTTGCGGCGCTACGGCCCCCAGGGGCTGCGCCTTTTGGAGCTGCGACGAGCAGATTTGGCTCAATTGCCGCAGATCTTGGCAGAGCTGGGACAGCAGGCGCTGCCCTTTGTCCTCTTTGTGGACGATCTCTCCTTTGAGGCCGACGAGACCGAGTTTAAGCAGCTCAAAGTGCTGCTGGAAGGGGATCTCCTCCCACCGCCGCCCAACGTGCGTCTCTATGCCACCAGCAACCGCCGCCATCTTATCCGCGAGTTTTTTGGCGATCGCCCCCCTCCCCAAGAGCAAGAGGTGCACGCCTGGGATACGGTGCAGGAGAAGCTGTCGCTGCGGGATCGCTTCGGCCTCACTCTCACCTTTGCCCCCTTCGGCCAAACCGACTACCTGGCCACCGTAGAACACCTAGCCCGCCGACTGGGCCTCGACTCTTCTGGGGAAGCTTTGCGCCGCCAAGCCCTCCTCTGGGCGCAACAGCAAAATGGCTTTTCCGGTCGCACCGCCCGCCAGTTTTTGCAGGCTCTGCAGGCCGGCCTGGTGGAAGTTGGATAGCCAGCCGATTGTTGGAGTTTTCGTCGATAGAGGCGAAACTGTCCGTGGCTACCCTTTAGGGAAGAGCCGGGGGCGAGGAAGACTACAGCAGCCACTCGGAGGCGCGTTCTCCCACCCCTTGCAAATCCAAAGGAATGGCCACCGCCTTCCCGATGCGGGGTTTCTGACGGGTAGCCTCAATTTCTCGCTGCACCGCTTCCCACAGGCCCCACGCCTGCAAATGGGCCATGACAGACTCCAGGCGAGCCAGATACTCGGCCTCACTCAAAGGGAAAGAGGGCTGCTCCAGATAACGCCACATCACCAACAGAACCACCCTGTCCCCCATGCGGCGCAGTTGCACGTCGTAGGAATAGCCCCACTTCTCCCGCAGCAAAGCTTGAAAGTCGGATCCCGTCATAGGCTGGCTTGGATCGGGTTTGGACTGAGCTGGGCCGGAGAAGAAAAACCGCCGCCTCTTGCCTTGCACTTCCTTTAGCTTTGCATTTCTTAATGATATTAGCCAAGGGGCTCGGTTACGATGATGTCGTTTGTCAACGAACATTAAAACTTCTCAGGTTTGTACTGGCCATTATGACGGAAGCGGTTAGCAACTTCGAGGCGCCCCCCATGAGCCGGCGGGTTTTTCTGAATGCCCTCCTCAGCGGCTCGGTGGGGGTGGTGGTGGTGGGCACCCTCTACCCGGTGGTGAAGTATTTCATTCCCCCCTCTTCCGGTGGGTCAGGTGAGGGGCTGATAGCTCAGGATGCCCTCGGCAGGCCGATTAGCGTCAGTGAGCTGCTGGCTACCCACGCAGCCACGGATCGGGTGCTGGCCCAAGGCTTGAAAGGGGATCCCACCTATATCGTGATCGACAACGGCGCGGTGGCCAACTACGGCCTCAACGCGGTTTGCACCCACCTCGGCTGTGTGGTGCCCTGGAACGTGGGGGAAAACTTGTTCAAGTGCCCCTGCCACGGATCCCAGTACGCGGCTAACGGCAAGGTGATCCGGGGGCCGGCTCCCCGCTCCCTGGAGCTGGTGAGCGCCACAGTGGACGGCGACAACGTTCGCTTCAGCCCCTGGCAGGGCCCTGATTTCCGTGAGACCTGAAGCACCAGAATAGGCTCCGGAGAGACACTTGTGGTCTAAGTCTGTAACGGGCTACCGCCGGCTCAGAAGTGGGGGAAAAGCCCAGAGAAGTTGCTGCGCTAGTCCTGGCTAGAGCATGAGTTGTCAGCTTTGAGGAGATTGACCCCAAGGGCTTGCGAGAATTTTGATTGAGATTCTGAGCTGAACTTATGAAGCGAATTTACTTGGCCTTGTGTGCGCTGCTGCTGTTGCTGGGGATGGGATCCCGTCCGGCAGCAGCCTATCCGTACTATGCCCAGATGGCCTACGACAATCCCCGCGAGGCCACGGGGAAAATTGTCTGCGCCAACTGCCACCTGAACGCCATGCCCACCCGTGCCGAAGTGCCGCAGGCGGTTACCCCGGGCCAGGTGTTCACCATCAAAGTCGGGATCCCCTATGACTTGAGCAAGCAGCAGGTGTTGGCGGATGGCAGCAAGGGCGGGCTGAATGTGGGTGCCGTGGTGGTGTTGCCGGAAGGCTTCCGCCTGGCCACTGAGGAGGAGATGACGGAGGAGCAGCGGCAGGAAACGGCTGAGACCTACATCACCCCCTACAGCGACGAGAAGCCCAACATCCTTCTGGTGGGGCCCTTGCCTGGCGAGCAGCACCAGGAAATTGTCTTCCCAGTGGTAGCGCCTGACCCGAAAGAGGATCCCTCGGTGGCCTTCATGAAATATCGGGTCTATGTCGGCGCCAACCGCGGTCGTGGCCAGATCAACCCCGATGGCAGCCTCAGCAACAACAACGTCTTCCGCGCTCCCGCCACTGGCCGCCTAGCCAGCATTGCCACCATCGAATCCGACCTCAGCGACCTGCCGGCTGAGCTGGCTGCCCTGGTGCCGCCCGAATACGAGTTGCCAGGCACGCGGGTACTCAGCTTCGAGACCGAAGGCGGACTGAAGCACCTCGTGGTGCCGCCAGGGCCGGAGTTGGTGGTTAACATTGGCGATAGCGTCAAAGAAGGGGATCCGGTTACCAACAACCCCAACGTAGGTGGCTTTGGCCAAGTAGAGCGGGATCTGGTGCTGCAGAGCCCGGATCGGGTGAAATGGCTGGTGGCCTTCCTAGCAGCGGTGGCTATCACGCAGCTTCTGCTGGTGCTCAAGAAAAAGCAAGTGGAGCTCATTCAAGCGGCAGAACTTTTGGGCTAGCCCAACTGTTCCAGTACTTTTCCAGCACCCCGGAATCAGCCGGGGTGTTTTTTTCTAGGGAATCCGCAACTCTCCCACTATGACCAGCACGGCTTGTCCAGCAATCTCCACCCGCGGGCCGCGATGGCGGCACCAGAGCTCGCCTCCCCGCGCCGAGAGCTGCCGCACCCTGAGCTCAGTTCGGCCTAGGCGCTCTGACCAATAGGGCACCAACAGACATTGGGCAGAGCCAGTTACGGGATCCTCCGGGATCCCCAACTGGGGGGCAAAAACACGACAGACAAAATCCGGCTCTCCTTCCCTCTCTGCCCCAGAGGCGGTGACGATCAACCCCGAGACAGGCAGCGTCTGAACCCGATCCAACTCCGGCTGCACCTGCTGCACCTGTTGTGCCGAAGCCAGCACCGCTACCCCCATGCTGCCGCGGTACAGCTCTACAGGTGGGATCCCCAGAGCCGCGGCCACTTGCTCCTGGCCTTCTGGCCAGGGTTCCGGGAACTGGGCGGGAAAATCCATCGCCAGCCGCTTCCCCTGCCGCCGCACCTGCAGCCGGCCACTGCGGGTGGAAAAGGCCACCTCCTGAGCTTTTGGGTGAATCTCGGTCAAGAGCACATAGGCACCGGCCAAGGTGGCATGCCCACAGAGTTCTACCTCGGTGGTGGGAGTAAACCAGCGCAGCCCGTAGAGGGGAACATCGCCCAGGGATCCCTGGAGGAGTAAAAAAGCCGTCTCCGACAAGTTGTTCTCCGCCGCAATCGCTTGCATCAAAGCTGCCGGCAGCTCCTGAGGCGGCAAACACACCGCTGCCGGATTGCCCCTAAAAGGCACGGCCGTAAAGGCATCCACTTGAAACAACGGGATCCGCACCTGCTTGTTCAGCCCACCTCATGCCATGATCCCACAACAGGCCTAGAAGTAGAGAGATCCGCACCCAACCGTACCCGGCAAAAAGGGGGATCCCGCCAAAAGGGGCTATTGTCAGGCTGGAAAGTCGACTGATAGACTAGCACTCGTAAGCCGAGAGTGCTAAAACCTCGACTACGGAAGCTTAGGTTTGCGCTCGATACAACCCTTCAGCCTCGCGTTTTAGGCCTTACGGAGGATATTTGTCATGGCTGCAGTAACTCTCAACGTCTCTACGCTGAAGCCGCTAGGCGACCGCGTGCTGGTCAAGATTGCCCAGCAGGACGAAAAAACGGCGGGTGGCATCTTTTTGCCCGATACCGCCAAAGAAAAACCCCAAGTGGGGGAAGTGGTCGCAGTTGGGCCTGGCAAGCGCAATGACGAGGGCAAATTGATCCCGATGGAACTGAAAGCTGGCGACAGAGTGCTCTACTCCAAGTACGCCGGCACAGAAGTGAAGCTGGGCAGCGATGAGTACGTGCTGCTGGCTGAGCGAGATATTCTCGCAATCGTTCAGTAATTTTCAGTCCTTCAGCGATCGATCCTCTACATCGCCCTTAGTCCATTTACGTTTGAGAGGTTGAGTATGGCCAAGTCAATCATTTTTAGCGAAGAAGCCCGTCGCGCCCTTGAACACGGCATGGATATTTTGGCAGAAGCCGTAGCCGTTACCCTTGGCCCCAAAGGACGCAATGTTGTGCTGGAGAAAAAATTTGGCGCACCCCAAATTGTTAACGATGGGGTGACCATCGCCAAAGAAATTGAGCTGGAAGACCATATTGAAAACACTGGCGTCTCCTTGATTCGTCAGGCGGCTTCCAAGACCAACGACACGGCTGGTGACGGCACCACCACCGCCACCGTCCTGGCCCATGCCATGGTCAAAGAAGGGCTGAAAAACGTAGCCGCCGGCGCCAACCCGATTGCCCTTAAGCGCGGCATTGACAAGGCGGTGAAGTTCCTGGTGGACAAGATCGCCGAACATGCCCGCCCGGTGGAAGACTCCAAAGCCATTGCCCAGGTGGCGGCCATTTCCGCCGGCAACGATGAGGAAGTGGGCCGCATGATCGCCGAGGCCATGGACAAAGTGGGCCGCGAAGGGGTCATCTCCCTGGAAGAAGGCAAGTCCATGACCACGGAGCTGGAAGTGACGGAGGGGATGCGCTTTGACAAAGGCTACATTTCCCCCTACTTCGTCACCGACACGGAGCGGATGGAGGCGGTTCTGGAAAACCCCTACATCCTGATTACCGATAAGAAAATCACCCTGGTACAAGACCTGGTGCCGGTTCTGGAGCAAGTGGCCCGCGCCGGTCGTCCGCTGCTGATCATCGCCGAAGACATCGAGAAAGAAGCCCTGGCCACCCTGGTGGTGAACAAGCTGCGGGGCGTGCTGAGCGTGGTAGCGGTGAAAGCGCCTGGCTTTGGGGATCGCCGCAAGGCCATGCTGGAAGACATCGCCATCCTGACTGGCGGTGAGGTCATCAGCGAAGAACGCGGCCTGAAGCTGGAGAACGCCCGTCTCGACTCCTTCGGCTCGGCCCGTCGCGTCACAGTAACCAAAGACCACACCACCATCGTGGCGGAAGGCAACGAAGCGGCTGTCAAAGCCCGCTGCGAGCAAATCCGTCGCCAAATTGAGGAAACTGACTCCACCTACGACAAGGAAAAACTGCAAGAGCGTCTGGCCAAGCTCTCCGGCGGTGTGGCGGTGATCAAAGTAGGCGCGGCTACCGAAACCGAGATGAAGGATCGCAAGCTGCGCCTGGAGGACGCCATCAACGCCACCAAGGCGGCGGTGGAAGAAGGGATCGTCCCCGGCGGCGGTACCACCTTGGCGCACCTGATGCCGGTGGTCACCGAGTGGGCGCAGGCCAACCTGTCTGGCGATGAGCTGGTGGGGGCCATGCTGGTTGCCCGCGCTCTGGGCGCTCCGCTGCGCCGCATTGCCGAGAACGCCGGCCAGAACGGCTCGATCGTGCTGGAGCGGGTGAAAGAGAAACCCTTCACGGTGGGTTACGACGCCCAGAACGACGCCTATGTGGATATGTTTGAAGCGGGCATCGTTGACCCGGCCAAAGTCACTCGCTCTGCCCTGCAAAACGCCGCCTCGATTGCCAGCATGGTGCTCACCACCGAAGCGATTGTGGTGGACAAGCCGGAGCCCAAAACCAACACGCCGGCAGGCAGCAGCAGCGGCATGAATGACTACGACTACTAATCGTTCGGTGAGGGCAAGACGGGTTCTCGCTTGCTGCAGAAACCTTGTTACCTCGCCAGTCTGTAGTCAACTGCCTTGAATAGATCTTTCGGGATCCCCCTCAGCGGGATCCCTTCTTAGGTTTTGAGGTGGATGTTAGAGGACGGTTCCAAATTGGATAGAGGCAGTGCGAGGGCGTTACTGGCAGTCGAACAGCGAGGGAACCCTACTCCCCTCTCCCTCTGGGAGAGGGGCTGGGGG
>NZ_JANSJN010000082.1:0-12644 GCF_047462555.1 Synechococcus sp. B60.1 | reverse complement strand
AGGCGCTCGCTGTACCCTTGTAGATTCTCCGGCTCAAATTGGCGCAAAATCCGCGTTGCCTCGCGCAGGCGGGTTTCGTTCTCCTCTTCCAAAATGAGCACGTACTTGCCCGCATTGAGACGGTTGCGGTAGGCCAAAGCATCGCCGGAGCCGCTGGTCAGGCCTACTCCTCCCCCCACAAAAAAGCTGCCCATGGCCCCACCCAGGGCACCCAATAGGCCGCCGATTAGGTGGTTGCCCAGGGATCCCGCCCAGGCAAAGGTATCCAGGCCGCTGAGGAGGCTGAACCCCACTCCCGCCAAAAAGCCAAAGGGCACCAGCCAAATGGCCAGGCGCTGCATCTGCCGGCGGGCTGCTTGGGCCGGATCGATGAGCCCAAACTCATCTGCCGTTTTGTAGCCTCGCCCCAGGAGGTGCAGCCGCTCCAGAGGGAAGCCGGCTTGTTCCAGAGCGCTATAGGCCGCCTCGGCAGCCATGCGATCCGGCAGTACCGCAATGAGATAACTCATAGGAAGAGCTGCGCTTGTTATCAGCCAACTCCATTGTCTCCTGAGTTTGGGGAGGGATCCCTATGACACCGGCTTGCCCCACCGAGGCCCAATCCATCAGCCTCTACCAGCGCTTCTATGAAGTTGTGCGGCGGATCCCGCCGGGGCGAGTGGCCACCTATGGGCAGGTGGCGCGGCTTGCCGGCTATCCGGGGTATGCTCGCCAGGTGGGCTATGCCCTGTTTCGCCTGCAAGGCCAAAAAACCGACATCCCCTGGCACCGGGTGATCAACGCCCAAGGGCGCATCTCCTACTCCCCCTTTCGCCTTGGCTACGACGACCTGCAAAAAGTCTTGCTCCAAGCCGAAGGGATCCCCTTCGACGCCGAGGGCCGGGTGGACTTGCACCAGTTTGGCTGGGAGCCCAGGCAAGCTTAACCTGAGCTTGACCTAGCCTTAAACAGGCCATAGCGAAACCTCCCGCCCAGCTCTGGTAACGTGAACGCGGATGCGTCTTGTCTCGTGGATGGAGTGAAGGAGTTGTCATGAAACCAGCTTGTCGCCCCCGAGGGTCAGCCCCTGCCAAGGGAGGGTTCCCGGCTTGGCTGAACCCTCTGGCCAAGTCCCTGTGGACTGGGCTGTGCTGTTTGGCACTGGGTCTGGCTAATGCCTGCGGTACCACTGACGACAGCTCAGTTCCTCCAGCCGGCGGAGGAGCGGGGTTTATCGCCTCGGATCCCAATGTCACCCTCTCCAGTCAACCGCCCGCCTTTACGCTGCAGATTTTGCACGCTAGCGACTTGGAAGCTTCCATTGCTGCTGTTCAGGATGCGCCCCGCTTCTCGGCGGTGGTGAATGCACTGCGGCCCCAATTTCCCAACACCGTGATCCTCTCCAGCGGCGACAACTACATTCCCAGCCCTTTCTACAACGCCAGCGCCGATCCCTCGCTGCGGGCTCGCTACGACCGCACGCCTGGCAAGGCTGATATCGAGATCCTCAATGCCATTGGCTTTCAGGCCTCTGCTCTTGGCAACCACGAGTTTGACCAGGGTACCCGGCAACTCCGCGACCTCCTGCGGCCTGACCCTAGCCGCGGCTATGCGGGCGCCCGCTTTCCCTACCTAAGCGCCAACCTCAGCTTTAGCGGCACCGGCGAATTAAGCAGCACTGATCTAGCTCCCGATGGGCAAGAGGCCAGTTCCATTCCGGGCAAGATTGCCAAAACCGCTGTGATTACTGTAGGGGGACAGCGAATTGGCCTAGTGGGAGCCACCACCACGCGCCTAGCTGCCATTTCCAGTCCTGGCCCTGAGGTGAGAGTGGAGGGCAGGGTGGACGACACCGACCAGGTGAACGCTGCCCTCATCCAGAATTTCGTTAACCAGCTCACCGCGCAGGGCATTAACAAGATCATCCTCCTGGCCCACCTGCAGCAGCTCCAAAACGAGGTAACCCTGGCCAGCCAACTGCGGGATGTCGATGTCATTATCGCCGGCGGCTCCCACCGTGTTATTGCCAAGCCCACCGACCGCCTGCGCCCTGAAGATGTGCGCACGGGCGCCTACCCCATCCTGCGCTCCTCCGCCAGTGGTCAGCCGGTGGCAGTGGTCAACACCGGCGCCAACTACCGCTATGTGGGCCGCTTGGTGGTTGGCTTCGACGCCAACGGGGTGATTGCCCGCATCGATCCGGTAAGCGGCGCCTATGCCACCGATGACCAAGGGGTGGCAGCCGTGCGCGGCACTCCCAACCCTGAGGTGGTGCGGGTGGCCAACGAGATCGGCAACATCATCCGCGCCAAGGATGGCCGTACCTTTGGCTCTACCACCCAATTCCTCAACGGCCTGCGGGCCGAGGTGCGCACCGAGGAAACCAACCTGGGCAACCTCACGGCTGATGCCAACCTGGCCTACGCCAGAACGGTTGACCCCACCACCGTCATCTCCCTGAAAAACGGGGGCGGCATTCGCGCTCCTATTGGGGCTACCACCGGTGGCGGTGGCGGCGAGCCGGTGCGGCGGATCCCTCCGGTGGCCAACCCCGATGCCGGCAAGCAGGCAGGACAAGTTTCGCAACTGGATATCGAAACCGCTCTGGCCTTTAACAATGGCCTGTCGCTGGTAACCGTCACCGCCGAGGAGCTGAAGCAATTGATAGAACACGGGGTGGCGCAAAGCCAGCCAGGGGCCACGCCGGGCCGCTTCCCGCAGATTGGCGGCTTTGCCTTCAGCTTTGATCCCTCGCGGCCACCAGGATCCCGCGTGATCTCTTTGCGGGTGGACACACCCACCGGCCGAGATGTGGTGGTGCGCAACGGCCAGTTGCAAGGGGATCCCCGCCGTACCTTCCGCCTGGTGACGCTGGACTTCTTGGCCAACGGTGGGGATGACTACCCCTTCCCGCGCCTGTCCAACCCCAACCGGGTGAACTTGGCCCCCAGCTCCGGCATCACCTTTGACACTCCCGGCAGTGAACAGGATGCCCTGGCTCGCTATCTGCGGCAGATCGGCGTGTTCACCCAAGCCGACACACCGGCTGCCCAGGACACCCGCATCCAGAACCTCTCGGTACGTCAAGATACAGTACTGCAGGGCTTGTAGGCTGGGCTACTGTTAACCCGTGGATGGAGCCAACCGCCCCTCTCCTCTCTAGGGAGAGGGGATGGTTTTTGGGAAAGCGTCATTCCTCAAATGAGGAGCCATTCAGCATTCTCGAGCCATAGGGTAGAAAGTGTGCCAGCATAGTTCTGCTGGTAGCGCTAGACACCGCCGACGCCCCATGAGCCTGCCAAACCCATCTTCTCTGGCCAACCACCCGCCTGCGTCTTGGAGAGCGCAGACGGATCCCGTCCTCATCCTTGGAGCGGGCCTGATGGGACGCCTGCTGGCCGCCAGCCTTGTCGAGGTCGGGCATTCTGTGCGCATCGTCGAGGCCGCTTCTCCCACCGCTCCTGAGAGCAGTGCTGCCCATTTTGCTGCGGCCATGCTGGCTCCTCTAGCGGAGTCTGCCGTCGCCGAGGCCAGCGTAGTAGCGCAGGGGTACTATGCCCTCTCTCGCTGGCCCACCCTTCTGGCCAGTCTGGCAGAGCCGGTTTTTTTTCAGCAGGAAGGCACCCTGATCCTCTGGCACCGCCAAGATGCCGGGGAAGCCAAGCGCTTCTCAGCCCTACTGGCCGCTGTAGGGGAACGCCTTCCCCACCTCCCCCGGCCTCAGCCGCTGGATGCCCAGGCTCTGGCCGAGCTGGAGCCCTCGCTGGCCGGGCGATTTAGCCAGGGTCTCTATCTTCCCCAGGAGGGTCAGCTGGACAACCGCCAACTGCTGTTGGCTCTGCTGGCTAAACTGCAGCAGTACGGGGTGGAGGTGGAGTGGGGATCCCCCTGGGATCTGGAGCGGGCGCGAGCCTGGCAGCAGCAAACTGGCGGCTGGGTTTTGGACTGCCGCGGCCTAGGGGCTCAGAAAGAATGGGGTGGGCAAAAGCTGCTGCGGGGGGTGCGAGGGGAGGTGGTGCGTTTGTATGCTCCGGAGGTGGTGCTGCGGCGCCCAACGCGGCTGTTACACCCTCGCTACCCCATCTACATCGCTCCCAAGCCAGGGCACCTGTTCGTGGTGGGAGCCACTGAAATTGAATCCGAGGATCGCTCGCCCGTGAGCGTCCGCTCGGCTTTGGAGCTGCTCAGCGCTGCCTACGCGGTTCACCCTGCCTTTGCCGAAGCGCGTATCCTAGAATTGGGCAGCCAATGCCGTCCCACCTTGGCGAACAACTTGCCGGTGGTGGTGGAGCCATCCCCACGCCTGTTGCAGATCAACGGTCTCTACCGCCATGGCTTTCTCATTGCTCCGGCTCTCCACGATGCCGTTTTGGAGTACCTTCACCACGGCAGTTGTCGCCTTGCCCAAGAGTTGGGGATCCCTTTTCAGGTGCAGGCCGCCCCTCTTGCCGGTGAATCCCTGTCGCCATGCGTGTCTTGATCAACCAAAAGCCTTACGATTTGCCGGAGGGCACCACGTTGGCCGAGGCCCTCGCCCAGGTGGAGCTCAGTGGCCCCTTTGCGGTGGCGGTTAATCTAGAATTTGTGCCGCGCGCCCGCTATGGGCAAACCCATCTGCAAGAGGGCGACGAGGTAGAGGTCGTCGTGCCAAGTGCCGGCGGCTAGTGCCCCAGTTGTCTTTCTCCCTATCCTCCCCCAATGTCCACCCTTCTCCAGCTTTCCCCCTCGACTCGGGCCGATGAGGATCCCTTGGTGCTCTACGGCCAAGCGCTGCCCAGCCGCCTGATGCTGGGGACAGCTCGCTACCCTTCACCCGCCATTTTGGAACAGGCGGTGGCGCGGGCGCAGCCCTGTCTGTTGACCGTTTCCCTGCGGCGCCAGGGGGCGCTGGGGTCGGAAGCTTCCCAAGGGTTTTGGGCCCTGCTCCAGAAGTTAGGGATCCCGCTTCTGCCCAACACCGCCGGCTGCCACAGCGTGCAGGAGGTAATTACCACAGCGGAGATGGCCCGAGAGGTGTTCGGCACCGACTGGATCAAGCTAGAGCTCATCGGGGATGACTACACCTTGCAACCGGATCCGGTGCAACTGCCCGCTGCTGCCGCCGAGCTGGTGCGGCGGGGGTTTAAGGTCTTGCCGTATAGCACCGACGACCTGGTCCTGTGTCAGCGGCTCTTGGATGCCGGCTGTGAGGTAGTCATGCCCTGGGCGGCTCCCATCGGTACTGGCAAGGGCCCCCTCAACCCCTACAACTTGCGCCTGCTGCGGGAGCGGATTGAGGCACCGCTAATTGTGGATGCCGGTCTAGGCCTGCCTTCCCACGCCTGCCAGGTGATGGAGTGGGGCTTTGACGGGGTGCTGCTCAATACGGCAGTGGCTCTGGCTCGGGATCCGGTGGCAATGGCCGAGGCTTTTGCAGTGGCGGTGCGCGCAGGCCGCCAAGCCTATTTGGCTGGGGCAATGGTTCCCCAGGAAACACCCCAACCCAGCACCCCTGTTCTGGGCACCCCCTTCTGGCACCAGGGTTAGCTTCCCCTAGAGCAGGGGATCAAGCACCAGGCTTTTGCGCCTGGACGACCTGCAGGGCTCCTCCAGCGTGCAGGGTCTGCCAGACAGGTTGCCAGCCCTGTTGCTGCAGATACTGGGGCAAGTCCAGCTTGAGGAAGTGCCAGGCGGTCTCGGTTTCAAACAGGCCTAGAAAGAGGGCCAAAGCTGGCCAAAGGAGAGGCTGGCAAGGCGTGTGCAAATCGAGAATTAAAAGCCCTCCCCCCGGCTTGAGCACCCGCCACACTTCCCGCAGCACCTGTTCCAGGTCAGGAAAAGGCAGCTCGTGCAGGGCCAGGCTGGTATGTACCCAGTCAAAGCTATCGGCAGGAAAAGGCAGAGCCTGGGCAAAGGCTTCCACAAATTCCACCTTGGGGAGGCGTTGGCGAGCTGCCGCCAGGGCCTTGGGGGAAGCATCCAAGCCGACAACGTTTTGGCTCAGCTCGGCCAGGATTGGAGTCACTTCGGCAGGGCCACAGCAGAGATCCAACACCCGCTCTTGGGGCTGGATGGAGATCCCTTGGAGGGGCAACCGGCGCAGTCGCTCATATCCCCCCACTGCTAGGGCAGCCGCACGGCTGATGCTGCGGTAAAGCCAGGGAAAGCGGTAACTCCAGTCGCGCAGGAAGGTGGCCATAGGCAGGGATCCCTTGGGGCTTCTCCAGCCTACCTGTGAGACGGCTCCCCTGTCTCCTTGCTATTGTTGGTCCTCACCCCCAACCCCTCTCCCAGAGGTCACCCAAGCGCTCCGCGCCGCTCACGCGACCACCCCCAACCCTTCTCCCAGAGGTCACCCTCACCCCCAACCCCTCTCCCAGAGGGAGAGGGGAGTTGGCCCGGCTATTTTTGCCTAATGTGGAACTTTTTTCTGCCGGCAATCGTCTAGCCCGGCAAGGCATTTTGGGCCTTTTCTCCACCCCCCTGCTGGTATGACTCAGTTTGAGCTGCCTCCTTCCCCTTCCCCAAGGCCTGGCCAGCACAGCGTGATCTGGCTGGTGGCTGCGGCGGGGCTAACGGTCTTGCTCTGGCGGTTTCCCTGGGGCAATTACCTCCTCTACCCCTTTACTTTGTTGGCCACCTGGTTTCACGAGATGGGCCATGGCCTGATGGCACTGCTATTGGGGGGGGAGTTTCATCGTCTTGAGATCTATCCCGACGGCTCGGGGCTGGCCATTCACAGTGGCGAGCTGTTTTTGGGGCGGGTGGGGCGGGCCTTGGTGGCGGCTGCCGGGCCGATGGGGCCGCCCGTAGCTGGGGCCCTGTTCATCCTCACCTCCCGCCGCTGCAGCACAGCTCGGCTGGGGCTGGTATTTTTGGGATCCCTGTTGTTGCTCTCGACGCTGCTCTGGGTGCGTTCCCCTTTTGGCCTTTTGTTCCTCCCGGCCATGGGCTTGGGCATCTTGGCAGTAGCTCGCTGGGCTGCTCCTTGGTTACAAAGCTTTGCCCTGCAATTTTTGGGGGTGCAAGCCTGCGTGAGCACCTATCACCAGCTCGACTATCTCTTTATGGACGCTGCTGTCATCGACGGGCGGTTGATCCTCTCCGATTCCAGCCAGATTGCCCAAAACCTGTTTTTGCCCTACTGGTTCTGGGGAGGGGTGATGGCGGTGTTTTCTTTGGTTCTGCTGATCACCAGCTTGCAACTGGCCTTTCGCGACTAGGGGGCAAAGCCGCAATTCTGGAAGTGATTGTTGTCACCTAAAAATCCGTCGCCCATCACTGCCCAGCCGAAAAAACCGCCGCTACAGTAGGGGGCATGAGGAGTGAGGAGTGTGGGAGCGGATTATGTGGCGAGACGTTATTGGACTGGCTCTGGCGGCTACGCTGCTGTTGATCAGCAAAACGGCGGCAGATACCCTCGGCGAGAGCAAAGTACCAACTCTCAGCAAACCTGAGCCAATCCATTTTGTTCCACTGCAGTGAGGTTGTGCGTCGAGGCGTTATCCCATTGCCGTTTTGTGCAACACTCATCCTAGAGTCTTTTCGTGAGGCCTGGGATCCCTGATGCGCATAGCCCTGTTTACGGAGACGTTTCTGCCCAAGGTGGACGGCATCGTTACGCGGCTTTGCCATACGGTGCGCCATCTGACGGCCCGCGGCAACTCGGTGCTTATCGTCGCACCGCAGGGGGCTCCCAGGCGGTTTGCCCGGGCACGGGTCTACGGGATCCCAGGCCTGCCCTTGCCCCTGTACCCGGAGTTGAAGCTGGCTGCTCCCGGCCCAGTCATCGGCAGGGTGCTTAGCCGTTTCCGTCCGGATGTGATCCACGTGGTCAACCCTGCGGTTTTGGGGTTGGGGGGCCTCTACTACAGCCAAGCGATGGGGATCCCGCTGGTGGCCTCCTACCACACCCATCTGCCGAAGTATCTGAAGCACTACGGGCTGGGCTTTCTGGAGGGAGTTTTGTGGAACCTCCTCAAGCTAGGGCACAATTTGGCACGGGTCAACCTCTGCACCTCGACGGCGATGATGCAGGAGCTGAGCGCCCACGGCATCGAGCGGGTTCACCTGTGGCAGCGGGGGGTGGATACGGAGCTGTTTCACCCGCAGGCTGCTAGCCCAGAGATGCGGGCCCGCCTTACGGCAGGGCAGCCGGAGCGGCCGCTGTTGCTCTACGTAGGTCGGCTCTCGGCGGAAAAAGAGGTGGGGCGGATCCGGGTGTTGCTGGAGCAGATCCCGCAGGCGCGCCTGGCTATCGTGGGCGACGGGCCGGAGCGGGGATCCCTGGAGCAACATTTTGCCGGCCACGACGTGGTGTTTACGGGCTACTTGCAGGGGCAGGACCTGGCAGCAGCTTTTGCGTCCGCGGATTTGTTCGTGTTCCCCTCCCGCACCGAGACGCTGGGCTTGGTCTTGTTGGAGGCCATGGCTGCCGGTTGTCCGGTAATCGCCCCCCGCTGTGGCGGCATTACCGATGTGGTGGACAGCGGCCGCAACGGCTTTCTCTTCGATCCCGATTCCGACAGCGACTTTGTCCAGGCCACCCGGCAACTGTTGGAGAGTGCCGGGCAGCGGCAGCTCTTCCGGCAACAGGCCCGCCAAGAGGCCGAGCGCTGGAGTTGGTCGGCGGCCACACAACAGTTGGAGGAGTACTACCGCACCGTCATCGCCGAGTCGGGATCCGGCAAGAGCGCAGGCAGCGCGTGAGAATAAGAACAAAAGTCTTCAGCTAAGGAACAGCTTATCGCCCAGTCGCAGCGGATCCCCGACTATAGCAGAGCCCTGCTGCTGGAGCTGTTGCATCAGGGCATCGAGATCTCCTGGCAAAAGGAGCTGCAGGCAGCCTGTGGAGAGAATAAACTGCGGGTGGCCCACCCGCTCCAGGGATCCCAATCGTACCCTGCTGCAAGTGCATTACTTGGGCCTCCAGATTAGCCAGATCAGCGGTGCAACTCCAGGTCGCGTCTGCGCTGTAGAGCAACTGGGGAGCACGCTTAGGCGGAGAGGGGGCGCTCCCCTTCAATGGCCCGCACCTGCTCGACAAAGAACTCTTCTAGCGACTGCCGTTGCCAATGCAAGTCGGTCACCACTGCCCCCGCCTGGCTTAAAAGAGTGAGCAGCTCCGGCAGGGATCCGCCCCATTCCCCCGACCAATGGGATCCCTGGATCGAGAAGTGCTCGAGGCGGTCGCGGAACTGGTCGATGGCGCCGCCGTGCCCTTGCACGCGGTAGCTTTTGCTCTGGCCCAGCAGCTCGTCCAATGTTCCCTGCTGCACCAACTTGCCGCCGACAATAATGCCAATGCGGTTGCAGATTACCTCCACATCCCCCAGGATGTGGCTGTTGAAGAACACCGTTTTGCCCTGTTGCCGGAGAGACAAGATGATCTCGCGCATCTGGTAGCGGCCCATGGGATCCAGCCCCGACATCGGCTCATCCAGAAACACCAGCTCTGGGTCGTTGATGAGGGCCTGGGCTAGGCCAGTGCGCTGCAGCATGCCCTTGGAGTAGGTGCGCATTGGCTTTTTGCGGGCCGTATCTATAGAAAGCCCCACCAGCTCCAGCAGTTGTGGGATCCGCTCCTTGAGGAGGCTATCCGACAGGCGAAAGACCTTGCCCGCAAAATGGAGAAACTCCCAAGCAGTTAGGTAGTCGTAAAAGTAAGGGTTTTCCGGCAGATAGCCCACCTGCTGCTTGATGGAGCGATCCCCCAGGGGTTTGCCCAGCAAAGTGCCCCTGCCGCTGGTAGGCTCCACAATGCCCAGCAGACACTTGATCGTGGTGGTTTTGCCAGCTCCATTAGGCCCCAGTAGCCCAAAGGTTTCGCCACGGGCCACTGTTAGCGAAAAATCCTTGAGAGGGCTGACCACCTTGTTCAGCCAAAAGCCGGTGCGATAGGTTTTGCTCAGACCAGTGACGGCAATGGCCGGCTCAGGCTGCACGGCAGTCGCTTCTAGAGAGGGGGCCAACGTCTCGCTCATAGGAGGAGGCTGGGGTTGAAAAAACCAAGAAGAACTAAGCAGGATGCTAGCCTGCTCTCCAGTTTACGCTCTCCCCCCTTCTTTTGCCTCAGCCACTGGTTGGCAGCAACCTAGAAAGGCGTCTTGACCTTGGGTTGCTTAACCTTCAGCTCGCGAATCCGTTTCAACATCTTTTGGAAATACTCGGCCAGGTAGTCTTCAAGGGAGGTCAGAGAAGCCAGTTCAATGCCCAAGGCTTCGCACACAGGCGTCATGTCGGCATGCATCGGCTCCTTGGCGGCGATCACCTCCACAAACGCCAGCCGGTCGGCAATGTTCCAGCTCCACTGAAAGAACTGGGCCACCTTACGCGCCCCTCGCAGCAGCCCCAAAGGCATGGTGCTGACCTTGGCTTTTTTGCCGGAGAGCTGCTCGCACAGGGCGATGACCTCTTGGGATGTCCAGGCCTTGGGCCCCACCAAAGGGAAGATCTGCCGCTTGGCGGCTTCGACGCTGAGCGCTCGCACGGCAAACCGGGCTGCATCTAGGGTGTCGACGTAGGCCGTGGGGATGCTCTCGCTGGCTACCCAAACAATTTGCTCTTCCAAAATGGGGATGGCATACTGGCCGATCAATCCCTGCATGAAGCCCGCCGGACGAAAGATGGTGTAGGGCATCTGGGATCCGATCAAGTACTTCTCGATGTGGTGCTTGAAATTCATCAGGGGCACATTGGGGTACTCATGCTGAGCACCCATGATGGAGAAAAAGACGAAGTGGCCCACTTGGGCAGCCCGTGCCGCATTGATCAGAGCAACTTTGCCATCCCAATCCACCTGGCGGGCGCTGAGGGTGTCGGTTACCCGCACCGTGGCACAGTCGATCACCGCCTCGACGCCTTCCATCGCCGCTCGGAGCGTGCTGGGCTGCAGTAGGTTCCCCACCTTGAGGTGGGCGCCCCATTCACTCAAGAAAGCAGCCTTGGCCGGGTTTCGCACCAGACAAGTCACCTGATGCCCTTCTTCGATAGCCCGCCGCACCACCTGACGGCCCAGCGTTCCCGTTGCCCCCACAACCAGCACGTTCATAAAATTATCATTTCTTAACCTTAGGCTTAGTCTATCAGACAAAGGCAGCTTCCAACACAGAAGGATAGCTTGGTAGCCCCGAACTGGAGTGCGGGGCGGAAAAGCCCGTAATTGGCAATAACAGCGCCTTTACGAGTTTGTTTTTGAACTGCGTAAGAATCCCCCGCCTTTAGGCAATGGGAGTGTCAAAGCTCGGCCCAACTCTAAGCCATGAACAAAACAGGGATCCCCGACCCAAGGAGCTTTGCAGGGATCCCCAGCTCAGTCTGCTGCCGAGAGAGTGTTCACCCAGCCAGCTCGTTCATGCGTTGTGCCAAGGTGAAATCCAGTTCCGTAATGCCTCCGGCATCGTGGGTGGTGAGATCCACCCGCACGCGGTTGTAGACATTGGTCCACTCGGGGTGATGCCCCATACTCTCGGCCACCAAAGCCACACTGCTCATCCAGCCGAAAGCTTCCACAAAGGAGCGAAATTGAAACTGGCGATGCAGCTTCCCATCCTGCAAAGACCAGCCGGGCAGCTTCTCTAGCTTGGCCTGGATCTCGGCTTCACTGAGTTTGACAGGTCTGGACATGGGCCTTCCCTCCAGTCGATGCCATCGTTTCCATCACGTTTTCATCAAAAGAGCGGCTGCGGGCAGATCCCAGCTTCTTTACAAAACTTCGTAGTCTTCCAGTTCCTGGGAGGCGGCAGCAGGGCCGAGGGGTTTGTATAGCCAGTAGCCTTGCACAGCAAAGTGGGCCTGCCTATAGAAGTTAAGGGCAGCTTGATTGTGGCGGTAAACCTGCAAGGTGATGGCCGACAACTGCTGCTGGGATCCCCAGCGTTCTACCTGTTGCAGCAAAGCTCTGCCCAGTCCCCGCCGACGATGGGCAGGATCCACCCAGAGCAAAAAGACGTAGGCCACCCGCCGATGAGTGGCTTGGTCAGTAGAAATGCCGGCCCACACGCCGCCCACCGGCTCCCCTGTTGCTTCGTTGAGGATCCACCAGCAGGGAGTACGGGGGGGGTCAAAGAGGCGATCCAGGGTCGCTTCCAGGTGATCCCACTGGCTTTGCTCGGGGAAAGACTCCTGCAAGGTGGCCTGCAATCCCCGCCGCACCCAGGGCCGATCCCAGGCAGAGCCAATGCGCCAACGGTAACCAGCAGGCAGAGGGATCCCTTGGTCAGCCATCCTCAGACATCAGGAGAGCAGAGAAAGCCACCGGCGTCGCTTCCTCTACCGGGGCCGGCTGGGCCATATCTTCCGGCAGAAACGAGCGGATGCTCACCACCACCAGAGTAAATAGGAACACCAGCAGGATGAGAGCAGGAAAGATATATTGCCGCAGGATGTTCACGTTCCTACACAATCCTTTCAGTCTCTAGAGCATAGCGTGCAGAGGTGGATCCCTAGTCGGTCTTCCGGAAATCTCCTCTCCCCATCCTATCCTCATCTCAGCCCCTATCGACTAACCGGGCGGGATCCCGCGCGTCAACAAGGTGAGAGACTGTAGCCTATGATTCCAAAGTAAGCTCCGTCGTGCAATGAACTACCCCACTGCGCAGGCGGGTGGGATTTCCCCATCCGCTTTACGGCGAGATTTTTGTCTCTTCCTCTGCCCCAGTTGCTTCATGGATCCCGTGTACCGGGTC
>NZ_JANSJN010000081.1:0-12842 GCF_047462555.1 Synechococcus sp. B60.1 | reverse complement strand
AAAAGAATCAATATAGTTAGAATTGAGCAATCCAGACTGCGGGAGAGGGATCCCTTGCACGAGATTTCTATTACCTGGGCCGACTACCACCGCAAAATCGAAGAGCTGGCCGTCAAAGTTTATGAAAGCGGCTGGGAGTTCAACCAAATTGTCTGCATCGCCAAAGGCGGGCTGCGCATCGGCGATACCCTGGCCCGTCTCTTCGACCTCCCCCTAGCCATTCTCGCCGCTTCTTCCTACTCCGGCCCTGGCAATCGCCAACGGGGGCAACTGACCTTTTCGCGGGATCTGGCCATGACCACTGCCAACCTAGGCAGCCATGTGTTGCTGGTGGACGACCTGGCCGACTCCGGCATGACCCTGAAGCGCTCCGTCCACTGGCTTAAGCACCACTACGGCTTTTACATCGAGGAAATCCGCACTGGCGTACTCTGGTACAAAGCGGCCTCTGTCTACCAGCCCGACTACTACGTGGACTACCTGCCCGATAACCCCTGGATCCACCAGCCCTTCGAGCCCTACGAGCAGATGACGCCCCAGCAGTTGATGGAGTCGCTGCGTTCTTCGGGTTAGTTAATTTTGCTCAAGGCTTGCTTCTTCAAGGAATTTGGTAAGTCTAGGCTGGTATCATATCTGCCACTTTTTCCAAGCTTGAGGGGTGGATTGCGATGATATTTAAGGCGGAAACTGGATATTGCTGGGGCTTAACTTTGGTGAGTTTATTCAGGAAACGGTTGTAGGTATAAAACCCATATCCTAGCGACTCCAGGATCTTCGCGGTAGCAGATCCCGTAACTTTAGAACCGCTGATATTCTCAAAAATAACAATAGGCTGGGTGGCAGCAACCAACTCTAGCGCACCGGATATGACCTGCTCTTCGGCGCCTTCTGCGTCGATCTTGATGAGATCAACTTGCGACTTTCCCTGCGAGCGCCAGATAGAATCCAAAGTAGTAAGACTTACTACTTTTTCATCTCTTGATCTTTGTTCTGACACTGGCCCTGAAGCACTGATGGAGTTAAATACGGTAGCCCTTTCTTCCTGAAATTGGACGGTACCCTCATGGTCTCCAGCAGCAGACTCAACAAGGGAAACAATATTGTCTAGGGAGTTAGCACTGATTGTCTTTTGCAGGTGTTGAATGCAGGAAGGTGTCGGCTCAACTGCAATCACACTGCCTGCCGGGCCGACTCGGCGTGCAGCAAGAAAAGTGTACACCCCAACATTAGCGCCCACATCAATAACATTCATGCCTGCTTTTAGGAAGTGACGGCAGAAATCCACTTCTTCCTCAAACCACTCCCCTTGGGTAAGTAGGACTCGGGTCACGATACTTGAGAATGAAGGTTCTAGTGAAAGCCTACAATTTTCGTAGTCGAGATAAAGATCCGGCTGGCCAGGCAAAGAAGATGTGCGCACTTGGTGTACAACTTCCCACATCGCAATTTGCTTGACTAGACCTGCTAGTTGATGGTTTGGATCGAGACTGAGCACGCGGTTGATTGGCACTAGTCCTTCTATCTTTCTCTGCGAGAGGAGCTCAACTCCCACCGCCAAGGCTGCCTGTGTGTCATCTGGGTTTATAGAATAAGTCAGGTTCCAAAACCTCATGGCTCCTGGGCTATATACAACCCCAATGTGGGCGGCCATCCACTTAGCTAAATAGTATAGGTAGGTATGTTTTGTAGAAGCAGCGGGATCCGAAAAACCTTCGCTTTGAACCCAAATGGGAACATCTGTCAACTGGGAAGGTTGCAGATCCTGGGCTTCCGTACACAAAAACTCCAGTAGAGCATAGGCATCCTCAAAAGCGCGAGAACGATCTCCCAATACCAATAGGGCATGGATTCGGTTTAGCCAACAGGGGACATGATAGGGATCCCTTGCCAAGCCCCTTCGCCAGAGAGACAGCGCTTCTTCCCAGGTGGATTGGCGCGTTGCAACGGAAGCATCGGCGCCTAGGGAACGAATGAGCTGGATCCCCGCTTGATTCCATTCGTCTGGGCTGGAGTACAAGTCGTTGGGGTGAAAGACATAGGTCTCATGAGGTTTGCCTTCCAGAATGTGGAAGAAGGCAGCTTCCATGCTGCGGGCATGCTCACGCGGATCCCAAATTATCGACCAGCGGCGAGAATCTTTGATTTGCTTTTTAATTCGGTTGAGTTGCTCCGGATTGTTGCCCAGTTGGATCCCACGTTGGATAAACTCTTCTACCGACCAGGTGATGCACTCTTCTAGACCGATATTTTTCAGCAGACTGTAGCTCATGCGGCCATAGTAATGGCGGCCTACCAGGGTAAGAACTGGCACACCCATATAAAGGGCTTCCATGGTGTGGGTTGCACCTGTGTAAGGGAAAGTGTCTAGAACTAAGTCAACTAAACCCAGTTGGCCACGATGCTCTTCCACACTCCCAGCTTTGGCCAGAAAGCGGACACGGTCTAAGACGCCTAGCTCTTTAGACTTCTCTTGGTAGCGTCTAACCACTGTGGCAATTTCCCCTGAGCCTTTGACAATGAGAATTCCGTTGGGAATGGCTTTTAGAATTTGCAAATGAGCATTGATACAGTCGTCAGTTCGCTTGTAGGCATTGGCCGCAGTAAGGAGAACAACATCTCTTGGGCCTATTCTTAACTTACTTTTGAAGTCCACCTCATCGGCCGGGATAACGTCCAGATGGTCAACTGCACAATAGCTTGGTAGGCGGATAATTTCTTCGTGGTAATCAGCCTGCGCATCTTCGGGAAGAATATAAGGATCAGCAAAGAAGTAATCAAACTCAGGCAAGCCGACAGCATCTCCCCCTAGCCAGCCAATTTGGATAGGGGCAGCCCGCAGAGCTGCTACGATATTGGCGTCGTGGCTGGTGATAGAGTCCATGAAAACCATGATATCGATATGATCCTCGCGAGCTTGGGCGGCCACTTGAGGAGCACTAACTCCTTCAGAGAAGAAGCGAAAATGAAGGCTCTCCTGGGATCGAAACTTCCGATACATGTTGTCGCGGCTGGCCATTTCCTCGGTTTTCCAGCCCTGGTAGTAGTAGTAACAAATATCCAATACATCACGGGATAAGTTTCTCAAAATGGCTTCGCTGAGGAAGCCTACTGAGTGTCGCTGAAAACAGCTGCCCAGGAAACCAACTCGAAGTTTACGGCTTTCTCCACTGACTGTTTGGTAATCTTGCTGATTTCTTTTCCAATACTCTGACCACAGGAAATCGCGCTGGGAGGCCATGAGGCTGAGGCAATCGTTAAAAATCCTGCCAGCAAGCTGCTGGTAACGACGAATTAGAGATCGATCATCTGTTAGATAGCTCCAACAAAAGCAGACTCGAAAGAGAATAGCTTTGGCGACGGTTAAGCTCTCAAGCATATTTTCTTCATTTACTTTTAGAGACTCTAGGTCAATAGAACTTGAGGTGAGTAAATCCATAATTTTCTGAATGACAAAGCTCACCCTGTCTGGCCGAGCAGCGTGGATCAGCTTTTCCAAAGATTCTGAGAGAAGAGATAGGCACAGCGAGAAGTTTTCCTCTGCCTGGGGGCTTGCGGCTGCCGCAAGAAGCGCTTCTCCCAAGATGGAATAAGCGTCGCTAGTAGAGTCTCCAAAGAGGGCACGAGCTGCCCTCTGAAAGAAGTCGCCGATCAAGTCTTCTATTGTCCACAAACCTTGATAGCGCTTGGCTTGCTCCGGAGCTGCCGCCTGGGCTAGCTGAGCTAGGAGAGCGGCAAAGCCGGATTTCTGACTCTCTAGGAGATGAGCTTGTAGAGCTGTGGCCACTTCGAAAAACAGATCCAGGTAGCCGTCATCCCATAGCCGAATAAGGAGTTCGGTTAGGAGCGACTCCTGGGTAATGTCTATGGTCTCCTCATCTCCCAGACTGGCCAAATGCTCCACCAGGGCCTGCCCGTAGAAGCCGACGGCCAGCTCGTCTTGAGCTTGCAAGGCCCGCAACAGCAGAACTTGGGTGTTATCCCGCTGGTGTGGATCCAACTCAAAAGCCATCTCCCGCAGCTTCAGGCAGATCCGCAAACGCTGCTGGGGATCCCGGGTGGGCGTATTTTCCAGACGGCCTGCCAAAGACAGCAATAGCTCTATCACCTTCTCCGATGGCAGGATCCCGGCCTTGACCAGCGACGTGTAGACCTGGTAGGCAAGGTCTAGGCGGCCCGAAATCAAAACTTGCTCCAGCGCCGCAAGGGTAGTCGCTACCCGGTCAGCTGGGAAAGCTTCTCCAGACGGCGAAGGCACCCCAAGGTCAAAGAGTCCCCACAAGAACTCTCGCCATGCCTCTGGATCTTGCTGTGGGTAGAAAGCCGCCAGCCATTCTGCAAAGACAGCCGGCGATTGCTGCAGCAGTTGCTTGCCTTCCAGGATCCGAGCTTGTAGGGCGAGGTTCATGGGCCGAAAGGAGAGCGCTGGTCTTAATCTGCCATGACTACGGAACCTTTCTGGAGCCACCCCCCCAAAGATCCGCAATTTTGCTTGGGGACAGGCTGTTATGAATGGCCCTCAGGCTGGGTAGGTTAAGACTGGCAGGTAACCTGCCCAAGTAACTCTCTAGTAACTGAGGATCGAGGACCATGAGCGCGAAGTCTCGTCAGTCTCTGTTGCGGGCCAAGCTGGCTCAGCAACTTCTCTCCCAAGCCAAGGGCTTCACCCTGATCGAACTGCTGGTGGTGATCGTGATTGTGGGCGTGCTGTCCGCGGTGGCGATCCCTCAATTCCTGAACCAAGTGCGCCGCTCCCGCACGGCCGAGGCTCAAGCTGCTCTCACTGCAGTAGGGCGGGCTTCTGAAGTCTATCGGCTGGACACCAGTATTTACCCGGATGCCTACTCTAGGATCCAAGCTCCTGGGCCTAACCAGGGCAAATACCTGAACGACCCCTGGAGTGCACCTAACTACCAAACACCAGTGGCAAGTAATAGCGACCGGCAGGGCGTCCGTTGGGACACGACTGCGCTTTCAAGTGCAACAGCATATGTCACTTCCTCGGGTAGCCGCATTCAATGCACCATTGGCCTAGGAGATGAGGAGGCAGCTGTAGCTGCTCTCGACACTTTTGTAGGCAAGAGCTGCAACGTGTTTCAATAGTTTCTGCAGGTTCCACTGTTTGCTTGGCTCCCTTTGGGGAGCTTTTTTTAGTCCTCTGAGACAACCTGAGATTTTCAGGGGGCAAGCACAGTCGCTAGCAACTGGGAAGGATAGCAGATGCGGGTGAGGATACCCTCTTCTATCAAGCTCTGGTTAATCATAGAGTTGCTGTAGAGTACAAACTTTTGGTAAAGAGCCACCATTTGGTTGACATCTCCTGAACAGTATGCATCCCTTGAGGCCAAGTGGAAGGGAACTCGAATGGGATTAGACTTTGAGCGCCACCAGTAGTCGGGAAAGTTTCCCAGTTGAGCGTACTTCTTGTAGTAGTTCTGGAAGCCGCAATTCAAGTAGTGCAAAACAGCGGGAGATGAGGTGACTAGGGTATGCTCCTCTGGAATGTCAAAACTATGTACGCTGTTGGGCAAAAGATTAGGATAAATCCGAGCTGCTGATTTCCCATTTTGATAGGCTAAAAAGTATTGGCCCTTGCCAGAGATACTCTCAAACTTAATATAAAAGTTGGGATCTAAAACAGCAGGGTTTTGCTTGAACAGAGTAACTTCGCGAAAGTAATCTTCAATCTCAAACTTTTCGGGGGCTGCCTCGTAGTTTAAGAAGCGAACCTGAAGTATGTCGCTACCTAGCTGGTCAAACCAATCCAAGGTAAGTGCCTCGCCGAGGTAGAAGAGCTCATCTCCATCAATGTGAATGATCCAATCCATGCCTTGCTCAAGGGCAATCTGTATAGCAGTTTCCACATTTAAAATCTGGCGGGCCATGACCTCGTAGCTGACATGAGGGCCATATTTTGCATAGAGGATATTGCCTAGCGCTTGCTGGACTTGCAAAGCTTCGTCATTGGGAATAGCTGTTACGTCGGAGAATCTAAGCGCTATCTGAGCAGCAGGATCCTCCGGATCGTCAAAGAAGATATAGATGTGGGCGATCCCGATGGCGAGGTGGTAACAATACAGACTTTGGCCATATTGAATTCGAGCCTTTAGGCAAGTTGCTTGGTTCCTAACCAAGTGTTGATGGTGAAGCGGCTATCGGCAAGGGCTTGACTGGGACTAAACACAGGCAGGATTTCGTGCAGGCAACTGCTAGGGAAGAAGACGATGCTGTTGTTAGTTGGAATCACCTCATCATAGGTTCCATGGAGAATTGGCGGATGGGGCTTCTGCCTTTGAGTATCGTAAATACGCAGCTCACCCCCTCGGTAGGGCTTGGGCTCTTTGTGAAAGTAGTACACACAGCTTACCTGACGAAAGGCTGTCTGGGGATAGGAATTATCGGTATGGGGAGTAAAGTAGCAGCCATCATAGCTAGCAATCATCTCCATCTCGAAGATTTGGATATCGAAGTTCTCGATGCCTAGCTCCACAAAGATTTGAGGAGCAACCCTAGCAATCTTCTCCCTCAGCAGGGATCCATACTCCTGAAAGTAAGCCAAATCTAGCCTTAGGGAGCGCCGAAACTTGAGAGAGTCAGCCTCAGTGTTGCTTTGGCTATAGCTTCTCGCAGGGATAAACTTATCTTGGTGAGCAATGGCATGCTGCAAGATGGCCTGGTTGACTTCAGCTGGTAGGAAGTTATCTAGCTTAACGTACTTACAAGGATAGAACCGGGGCTGCTCCGGCGGATCTGGCTGAGAAAACGTGAGGGATACTGGGTTGGCATTCAGCAACAACCCTGGGCCGAGTTCCCGGATGTAAGCCAAATCTTGCTCAGTTAAAGCTCTGTGTTGGGGATCCCAGCTCAAGAGATGGATCCCTTGGCTGAGCTTGGGAAAAGCTTTTTGCAGATGAAAAGCGGGATCCACCCCCATCAAATCTAAGGTCGATTGGGCAAGGGATCCGTAGCGGCAGTGATCGACCAAGTACAGGGCCGGCTCAGCCAGGTAATCCCGCAGAAGCAGGGACTGGAGCAAATGGGTGCGATAGTCAACAAGCTCCGCCCAGAAGCAAACGCCAATTCGGGCATCGGGAAACCCTTCCCCCAAATCTGCCAGAAGAGCGGGGATGGATCCTTCTAGCAGCAGAACCCGTTCTTCTAACCCTAGCCGAAGGATCTGGGCTTGGAGATCTTCCGCGCTGGGCAATTTTTTAGAAGAATTCTGGAGCGGATCCCGTAGAATTACTGCTAGTTTTTCAGGATGGCGAAGCATTGCCTCTAGCCCAGCTCCTGAGTCTTCCCAGCCGATCTGACAAAAGATCTGCTGTTCAGGCATGCGACCTAGAGCCCAGTCCAATAGCTGAGCGAGACTCCCGACTTGCTCCAGGTCGGAAGCAAGCTCCTGAGTAAGGTCTTGGCACTGCATGGAAGGGATCCCTGGCGTTCCGTTCTCTCTAGCCTAATGTACCCGGATTCACCCCTAGTTCCCGCAGCTTTTGTGCCAGGTGCTCTGCCCGTCGCTGCTCCTACTTGACCTCGGCAGGTGGCCGCTTGGGTAGGTAGGCCAGCCAAATCCGGTCTATCAACGGCGGGGCTGCCCATGGCCTATCCCAATAGAGGGTCAAGGGATCCCTTCTTCTTTAGCCTGACTTCCAGGGCAAGCTAGGGTTGCCAGTTATCGATCCAGCTCTAGAAAGCTGCAGGGGCGGCCTAAACAAGGGCTTTGACGGATCCCTGAGGAGTAGAGCTGGCTTTATAACCGTTTCATAAACCTAGGACTGCTAAGCTCCTACGGACTGCCCGAGCGAAGAATCAAAAAATGAAGGGTACCAAGGCCGCAGCTCCGCGTATTCTTCTCAACTGGCCAGCTCCACCCGACTACATCCCGCCCCCTCTGCTTTCAGACCGGCAGGTAACCCTCTGTCCCAAGGCAAGAGCAAAGGGATTTGGGTTAGGCTTTGTCAACTTCACCGGCGGCCTAGTGGAGTGCCCAGAAGGAGATTATGACCTCTACGACTTTGTACAGCAATCTGAGCAGATTGCAGATAAGGAGTTTGACTTAGTTGCTGTTTGGACTTCTAGCTTCGACTCCAGTAATCCTTTCAACACCAAAAAGTTTAGCTGCCCAACCGTCTTACTGGCTGGCGATACTCACCATTGGGAGTTCCCCATTAATCACCTCCTAGCCTACTGGGCTACCGAAGGCTTTGACTACGTGGCCACCGCCTACAACCGCCAGCACCTGCACTGGTTTGCTGCAGCAGGCTTGGAAAACCTGGCCTGGCTGCCCCTTATCTCCATGCGCCCTATCCACCCACGAGTGGGTAGAAGCGAGAGAAAACCAAATTGTCTTCATTGGCCAGCAAGGCTCTCGGCACCCCAGACGCTCCCGACTTGTGCAGGCTTTGAAGGAAGCGGGTTTGCCTATCCTCATCAAAGCTGCCAATCGCATAGAAGCAGCCGAACGCTTTGCCAACTCGCTGATTTCGTTTAACTGTAGCCAAAATGCGGATCTCAATCTCCGCAACCTGGAAGTGATCTCAGCAGGTGGCTTTTTGTTGACAGACCGTCTTTCTTTTGCCTCGGGCTTCAACGAGCTGCTGGTGCCAGGAACCTACTGCGACACCTACGACTCCGAAGACGAACTTTTGGAAAAGGTTCGCTACTACCTCGACCATCCACAAGAAGCCATCGAGATTGCCCGCCGTGCCTACCAAGCCTTCGACAAACAGTGGCACCCCCGCCACCGCATCCAGAATCTGCTGGACTGGGTGTTTGGCGGAGAGCTGCCCGAACCCTTCCGCTACTCGCCTCGTTTCGAGGTGCGTCACTTTGTCAGCACGGCTAACTCTCACCTGATAGACACCCGCCTGGCTGTGTATGAGCCTGTGCAAGAGCTGCATCGGGTGCAAGAGCGGCTCAAGGTGTTTCTCAGCCGCGGCTGTCCTGGGGTGATTGCTGCTGATTTGCTGGACTTGCCGCGGCTGGAGCTGTATGGGGAAGGGAGCTTTGTGGATCCCTGTGCTCTCTTGCAGCAGAGGGGCGTGGCTGGACGGGTGCATGAGCTAACAGAAGAACCAGCAAGCTGGCCAGTGTTTGATGTGGCTGTGTGCACGGTTGAGGATCTCCAGAGACTGAAGCAGCCCCTCAAAGCCAACTTTGCCTTTGTCTTAGGAGAAGATCATCAGCTCGTCTTTGCCAATGCAGAAAGAATCACAGAAACTTTTCTCATTGACTTAATCCAAAAGGACAGTTCTGCTCCGTCAGCCTGGCTACGAGGGTACGAAGGCGTTGAGTATGAGGAGACAGTCGCCAACCTCAGCCGGCTTTACGAGCCAACTGCTTCCTTACTTCCAGAGGTTAAGGTGGTGGTGGATGTCGGAGCCGGAGTAGGGGTAGCGAGCGCCTGCTTCCGAACATTTCATCCGCAGGCGGCCATTCACTGTTTTGAGGTGGATCCCTTGGCCTTACACCTGCTGCAGCAGAATGCTCTGAGTTTGGGCAACTGCCATGTGCATCCAGTGGGCCTAGCAGAGCAGAATAGCCTCAAGACTCGTCGTCTCTGGCCAGAAGACTCTCAAACAGAGTGGGGAGTGGAGCAGGTGTTGGTCTTTCGGGAAGCCAAGGCAACCCTGCAGGAGCTAGGTCTGCAGCGCATCGATGTGCTCAGGGTGGCTATAGGTGGACAAGGGGTAGAGGTGTTGGCTAGTTTGGAGCCATGGCTCAAAGACGTCAAGGTCATCTATGTGGAGTTTGGCTCGGAGCAGAACCGCAAGCAGATTGACCAGATGCTGGATCCTTCTCACATGATCTGGCAGGGGGAGATCATAGCTGGTCAAAGAGGATCCCTCTGCTATCTGCGCAGAGCTTAGGAGTGGACTCTTGAAAAGAGAGGAGATGCGAAAGTCATGAACTCAACTATCGTTGTTACAAGCGCAGACAGCAAGTTTTTTGAGTTAGTCCAGGGAACTATCCTCTCTATCCGAGAGAAGCCACAGGGCTACTCCGTCGATATTGGATTCTTTGATGTAGGCCTCACTCCAGAACAGTTGCAGTGGATAAGTCAGTACGTTGACCACGTCGTTGAGCCAAGTTGGAATTATGACATTCCAAATAGTAATAGCTATCCTAATTATCTTAAAGCTTTGTTATCTAGGCCATTTCTACCTGAGTATTTTCCGGGCTATGAGGTTTACATTTGGATCGATGCGGATGCCTGGGTGCAGGAGTGGTCTGCGATTGAACTGCTTGAACTAGGAGCAATACACGCAGGCTTCGCAATTGTTCCTGAGCTAGTAAATACACTTTTCGATCCATTTCCATTTTCTCATCAAAGTTTCCACCTTTCGAGGTATATGAGGTACTTTGAGACGACATATAATCATCTGTATATAAGACCGACTCTCAATGCTGGTGTGTTTTCTGGAAAAGACCAGGCTATTCACTGGGCGGTGTGGAAAGAAAGAAGTAGGCAAGCTATCTCTATGAGCTTAGACTTGTACTCAGATCAGTATGCTCTCAACGTAGCTCTCTACAATGATCTAGGATTGGGTAGTTTTCAGGTTTTACCCTTGATTTGCAATTGGACAGCTCACAGTCAGTTACCTAAGTGGGATCGGGAAAGAAAACTCTGGGTTGAACCCTGGAAGCCTCACAGCCCTATAGGTATCCTACACATCACCCACAAAACTAAGGATAGAGAAACTCAGATAGTTAGCAGTACTGACGGCTATAAAGTTGAAGCCAGTCTTCGGTACTCTGGAAAGCACCTTTCTCCAGTCAGAAGATATGATTACGTGTCACTCAACCACAGAAAAATTTATCTGGATCGCGCTTTCCCTTCAATGACTTCAGTGAACCCAAGCTCTCACCCCCGGCCCTACTTGCGGAAAGAGGTTCCCCATCTTTGGTACGCAGACTTACGTCAGCCAATTATTGGTTTTGTCAGCCGAGATGAAGCACATATCTTGTACAATACTGCTCTTAAGTTCCAAGGAAAACCTGCTTTGGAGATTGGGTGTTGGCTAGGTTGGTCAACTGCTCACCTTGCATCGGGAGGAGTTGTTCTTGATGTGGTGGATCCTGCTCTGGCCAATCCTCAGATTTATGAAAGTGTGGATCAGTCTCTCCGCCTGGCGGGAGTTCGCTCCAATGTCAACCTGTATCCCGGCTACAGCCCAGAGAAGGCGGAAGAGATTGCTCGGGAAAAGAACCGCCGCTGGTCTTTGATCTACATCGATGGAAATCATGACGCGCCAGCTCCTCTGCTAGATGCTCAGGTGGCAGACCGCTACGCTGCTGAAGATGCTCTAATTCTCTTTCACGGCCTTGCTTCACCGGATGTAGCTGAGGGCTTAAACTACCTAAGGGCTCGAGGCTGGAACACGATGATTTACCAAACCATGCAGATCATGGGCGTCGCTTGGCGGGGTAACGTCCAGCCTGTGGAGCATATTCCGGATCCTGCTGTTGATTGGACACTGCCAGAACATTTGAAGGGATACCCGGTATGCAACCTTGAGTTATCGAGAGTTTTGGAAAAGGTTAAGGCCTTTACCCTTTTGGGCTTTGAGCGTCTCTGGAATCTCTACACCTTGGCCAAGCGAGTCTGCCAAGAAGACATCCCTGGGAACTTTGTTGAGTGTGGCGTTTGCAGAGGAGGCAGCTCTGCACTGCTAGCTTGGGTGATCAAAAACTACAGCCGCCGACCTCGCAAAGTCTACGCTTTCGACACCTTCTCAGGAATGCCTCAGCCAACAGAAGTAGACCGAGATTACAGAGGATTTTTTGCCAATGATACTCCCTATGGAGCTGGAGCTTTGGGGGCTCCTGTCTCGGAGAACTTGGAGGTAATCAGTAGGGAACTAGGAGTTTGGGATCTCATTGTTCCTGTTCAAGGACTGTTTGCTGACACATTGCCAGCTTACCGTGACCAGGTAGGCGAGATCGCTTTTCTACATGCAGACGCTGACTGGTATCAGTCCACAATGGATATTTTTAGCAACTTGTACAACAAGGTACATACCAAAGGATTTGTTCAGGTTGATGACTATCAAGATTGGCAGGGATGCAAAAAGGCCGTTCATGATTTCGAGCAGCAAATTGGAGTTTTCTTTCGAATGCATAATGTTTGTGAAGCTCTTGGATATAAAGAAATAGAGGCAGACAGTTGGCTAAGTCCTGCCTGGTTTAGTCCATCTGAAAACATACCCATTGTTAAGGATTGGGATAGCTTAACGGAAACCACACTTCCGCAAGGGATCCACCTGAGCAAGTTTAACGTTGTCCTTTTTCCTTACTGGGAGCTGGAAACGGAGCAGCTTGTGCAGGAGTTAGAGAAGCTGCTGGAGCAAATCTTGCTTAGTCCAAATCCAAAAGACTATGCTCTTATCCTACTCGGAGATCCGGATCCACAGCTAGCCAATCAAACACTAGAAATGGCGGCGGGGAATGTAATCCTCAAACTCATGGAGAAAGGAGAGGAAGTAGCTGAGGAGCCGCTTTGTTCTGTGGTGTCTGGCTTGAACCCTTGGCAGTGGGAGAGGCTGATTCAGCATATGAACTACCGCTACCCTCTGAAGCGGGAGCGTTTTCCCAAAGGACTACGGCCAGCTGTCCAGAAGCTGCCTGTTTTGTTGATTGCTCAGTAGGATTTGCCGCCTATCCTCAACCCTCTTGAGGGGGGGGAGGCTTTAAAGTGCATTGGGATCCACCCCCAGTTCTCGCAGCTTTTGGGCCAGGCGCTCCGCCCGCTGTTCGGCCTGCTCGGCTCGTTGCCGTTCTTGTTCAGCCCTTTGCCGCTCCAGTTCGGCCTCGGTGGGCACCAGCTCTCCAGCAGGCGTGGC
>NZ_JANSJN010000080.1:0-13318 GCF_047462555.1 Synechococcus sp. B60.1 | reverse complement strand
CTGGGGATCCCGTTTATCGAGGGGGGCTGGCCGGGGGCCAATCCCAAGGATGTGCAGTTTTTCTGGCAACTGCGGGAAGAGCCTCTGGAGCAGGCGGAGCTAGTGGCCTTTTGCTCCACCCGCAAGCCGGGGCGGCGGGCGGCTGACGACCCCCTGCTGCAGGCCATCTTGGCAGCGGGCACCCGCTACGTGACGGTGTTCGGCAAGTCTTGGGATCTGCATGTGACTGAGGGGCTGGGCACCACCTTGGCCGAAAACCTGGCCATGATCCGGGATACCATTACCTATTTGCGCTCCCAGGGGCGACGGGTGATCTACGATGCTGAGCACTGGTTCGACGCCTATCGCCATAACTCCGACTACGCCCTGCAAACCCTCGTGGCGGCGGCAGAAGCGGGGGCAGAGTGGCTGGTTCTCTGCGATACCAACGGCGGATCCCTGCCCCCCGAGATTGCCGCCATCACCGCAGCCGTCTTGGCCGAGTCCCATCACCTGGGGCATTTGCCCCTGGGGATCCACACCCACAACGATTCCGGCACTGCTGTGGCCAATGCCCTGGCGGCAGTCCAGGCGGGGGCGCGCATGGTGCAAGGCACCATCAACGGCTATGGGGAGCGCTGTGGCAACGCCGACCTGTGCAGCGTCATCCCCAACCTGCAACTAAAGCTGGGCTACCGCTGTCTGCCGGAAGGGAAGCTGCAACACCTGACGGAGATCTCCCGCGCCATCAGCGAGGTGGTCAACCTGGCTCCGGATGACCATGCCCCCTTTGTGGGCCGGTCGGCCTTTGCCCACAAGGGCGGGATCCACGTTAGCGCCGTCCAGAAAAACCCCCTCACCTACGAGCACATTGCCCCGGAGCAGGTGGGCAACTGCCGGCGCATCGTGGTTTCGGAACAAGCGGGGCTGAGCAATATCCTCAGCAAAGTGGCCGGCTTCGGGATCCGGCTGGACAAGTCAGATCCCCAAGCCCACTTGATCCTAGAGCGGTTGAAGACCCTGGAGCTGCAGGGCTATCAGTTTGAGGCGGCTGAGGCCAGCTTTGAGCTGCTGGTGCGGGAGCTGTTAGGTCAGCGCTTGCATCCATTTGAGGTGCTTAGCTTTAATGTCAGCACCACTACCCGCTCCGACTGGAGCAGCAAAGACTGGGATCCCAGTGGTGAGGCGGGGGATGTGCAGTCCTTGGCGGCGGTGAAGATTGCGGTGCAAGGGCAGACGCGGGTAACGGCAGCGGAAGGCAATGGGCCGGTGGCGGCTTTGGATGGGGCGCTGCGCAAAGCCTTGCTGGAGTTCTACCCCCAACTGGAAGGGATTCACCTGGCCGACTACAAAGTGCGCATCTTGGATGGGCGGGCCGGCACCTCGGCAAAAACGCGGGTGCTGGTGGAGTTCAGCGATGGCCACCGCCGCTGGACCACGGTGGGAGTTTCCACCAACATCATCGAAGCCTCCTGCCGGGCCTTGGTGGAAGGCTTAGAGTATAGTCTCTTGACAGCACCTTGCCTTTCCCCAGCCTCTGCCCAGATGGCCTCTCCTTGAGGGGGATCTGCAACCATCTCCCCTCTCCCAGAGGGAGAGGGGCCGGGGGTGAGAGGCTGGCTCCAACTTGTGTGAAATCGTACAGCTCCCATGAGAATCATCGGCTTGACGGGCGGCATAGCCACCGGTAAATCCACAGTGGCCCGCATCTTGGAACGGCACGGGATCCCAGTGGCCGATGCAGACCAGATGGCCCGCCAGGCCTTGGCGGTGGGATCCCCCATCCGCGAGCGGGTGCTGCAGCGCTATGGCCAGGCCATCCGGGATCCCTCTGGAGAGCTGGATCGCCGCCAGTTAGGGCAGATTATCTTTGCCGATGCCGCCGAGCGGGCCTGGCTGGAAGCCCAGATTCACCCGTTTGTCAAAGCGCGGCTGCGGGAGTTTCTCCAGTCTCACGGAGCCTCTGTGCCGCCTGAGGAAGGGGTTGCAAATCCTCAAAAGGACGGCCCTCCCACCGTTTGCCTGATGATCCCGCTGCTGTTTGAGGCCCACATGGAAAACTGGGTCAGCGAGATCTGGGTGGTGACCTGTACCCCTGAGCAGCAGCGGCAGCGCCTGGCCCAGCGGGATCCCCTCCTGACACCGGCAGAAATTGAAGCTCGCCTGGCCAGCCAGTGGCCCCTAGAGGAAAAGGCCTGTCGCGCCCATGTAGTGCTGGACAATTCTGGATCCCTGGCGGAGCTGGAAGCCCAGGTGCAGCAAGCGCTGGCTTCCCAGAAACCCCTGGCCTCGCCCCAGCAGGCTGGATAGAGTAGCGGATGGGGATGGTGGGTTGAGGAAGAGTCGATGCAAGAAACGATTTGCGGCGGCGAGCCTGTTGGCGATAGCAGGGCAGAGTCCTGGTGGGTGCAAGCGCTGGCGGCGCGGGAGCAGGAGATCGAGGCGTTGAGGGAGCGCAACCGCCTGCTGCAGAGCCAGATCGATCTTTTGGAGCTGCGCCAAGAAAAGCAACACCGACAGATTCGCAGCTACGAGGCAGAAATTGAGCAGCTCTACCAAGAAAAGCAGGTGCTGGAGCAGATGATCCAGGAGCTACCAGAGCTCTACCGACGTAAGCTGCAGGCCCGCCTGCAACCCATCCGCGAGCGCATCGCCGCCATTCAGGCGGAAAATCGTCGGCTCAAGAGGGAGCTGTACCAGCTCAGCTACCGCCTGCAGCACGTGGACCAACTGGATGCCCCCCGCTGGAAGCTGCAGCTGCCCCGGATAGCTCTCCTGCGCCGCCGGGATCCCAACGGCCGGCGGCCAAAAGCTCTACCCACCCAGGAGGTGGCATCACCCAGCGTCGCTCCTGAGGGGCAAGGGGCAGAATAGGGGAGCCCTCTGGGATTGCCTCCGCATCGCCCGGCGATAGCGGTCTCGGCTGGGGCGCTGCTTGCTCGGAGATCTTCGGAAATGGCCGCCGCTGGCAAGTACGAACCCCTGCATCTGAAATACCGCCCGCAGCGTTTTGCCGATGTGGTGGGCCAAGGGGCGGTGGTGCAGACTTTGGCCAATGCCATCCGGCAAAACCGGGTGGCGCCGGCCTACTTGTTCTGTGGTCCGCGCGGCACGGGCAAGACCTCCAGCGCCCGCATTCTAGCCAAGTCCTTAAATTGCGAGCAGGGGCCAACACCGGATCCCTGTCAGGTGTGCAGCCAGTGCCGCGCCATCACCGCCGGCTCTTCTTTAGATGTGATTGAGATCGACGCGGCCAGCAACACCGGCGTGGACAACATCCGCGAGCTGATCGAGCGGGCTCAGTTTGCGCCGGTAAATAGCCGCTACAAGGTCTATGTCATCGATGAGTGCCACATGCTCAGCAATGCCGCCTTCAACGCTTTGCTGAAGACCCTGGAAGAGCCGCCCCCCCGCGTGGTGTTTGTCCTGGCCACCACCGACCCGCAGCGGGTTCTGCCTACCGTCGTTTCCCGCTGTCAGCGCTTTGACTTCCGCCGCATCCCCCTCGAGGACATGGTGACCCACCTGGGCCAGATCGCCGCCCAGGAAGGGATCCCCATCACGGCAGAAGCCTTGCAGCTGGTGGCCCAGCTTGCCCAGGGCGGGCTGCGGGACGCCGAGCGCCTACTGGATCAGCTTAGCTTGCTGGAGGGATCCATCACCCCAGAAGCCGTGTGGGACTTGGTGGGCGGGATCCCGGAGCGGCAGCTTTTGGAGTTGACGGATGCCCTGCTGGCTGACGATGTAGAGGGGGTGCTGGCTCAAACGCGGCAATTGCTGGAGCGGGGCAAAGAGCCCCTGGTGGTGCTGCAGAACCTGGTGGCTTTTTACCGGGATCTGCTCCTGGCCAAGACGGCCCCCCAGCAGCGGCAGTTGGCAGCGGTAACGGATCCCACCTGGGCAGCCTTGCAACAGCGGGCCCCTCGCTACTCGGTGGAGATGCTGCTGGCGGCCCAGAGCCATCTGCGCCAGTGCGAGCCGCAAATTCGCCAGAGCGGGCAACCCCAGCTTTGGCTGGAAATTGCTCTGCTGGATCTGCTGGGCCAGCTGCGCACAGGGGCTGCAGCCAGCGCCGCGATCCCCCTTGCCTCTGCGGGCTTACCTTCTGCTGAGAAAAGTGTCGATGTCCCCCCTCGCACCCCAGCAGAACAAAAGCAGAGGGCTACAGCAACAGCCACCCCAGAGTCCTTCACCCCTTCCCCTAGCCCAGCAGGGGACTTGACGCCCCTGCCGCAAGGACCCAGCCCACAAGAGCCGCTCCCTCCGGAAAAGGCAAAGGATCCGGCGTCTGCCCAGGTGTTGCGGCCCCGCTGGGAGCAGTTTCTTGAAAACCTCCGCCCCATCACGCGAGGGCTATTGGCATCCGGCCATTTGCAGCAGGAGGCTCTTGTTTGGCTCGATGGGACGGAGACCTTAGAAATTACCCTTGCTTTTCCCAATAAGGGCCTGGTGGAGAAAGTGCGCAGCAAAGAAGCCGAGGTACACTCTGCTCTTTACAACCTGCTGCGGCGCCCGGTGCGGCTGAAGCTGGTGGTACAGCCACCGCCTCGCCTGCGGGAGGGGCATGCTGGCCCAGCTGCGGCCCGTGACCCAAGGTTGGAGAGCAGCCCTCCTTCCCCCGAGCTCCCTCTTCCAAGACAGGCGGAGCTGAGGGCCCCGCAATCTACTGCCCCAGTGGTGCAAACCGCAAGGTCACCCTCCTACGACCTGGCCCATGAGCTGGCGGAGGTGGCCCGTCGGTTTGCCGACCATTTCAACGGCAGCCTGATAGATTTGCAAGGGATCCTGACCTCGCCCGAGGAGGCGACGGCAGAACTGTCCGCTCTCGAGAGCCTGGAGGCAGAAGGAGCCCCGGATCTGGGTGAAACCTACGGCCCGCCGGCAACCGAGTCCCCCCTAGCCCCCGAAGAGGGGGAGCTGCCTTTCTAGGCACTATTTTGGGGCGCTGGTTTTGCCCCTGCCGCTTTTGCTGGCCCGCCAAGGAACGCCTCTAGCGCTGGGATCCCTAAGGGCCAGCTCAGCTAGAGAGAGCGACCGCCTCCACCCGCATCCGCTCGTTCCATCAATTAAGGAGATATTCCCTGGAGCCCTGCGTCGGGGCAAACCTTATTCTAATCCTGGGGATCCCTGGGGGCGGATGAGCTCGATCGGCAGGCCATCGGGATCGGCGATGAACGCTACCTCATAGACTTGGCCGCCAATTTGCTGGCGTTGCGGCGGCAACAGCAAGGTGAGGGGCACCTGCGCCTCCAGATGCTGCAGATAGTCGGCCAGGGATCCCCATTCAGGGCCAATCTCCAAAGAGGGATGGTAGTAGCCTACATAGTGAGGATCCCCGAAAGGATCCGGCGCGGGATGGGGCTGCGGCACCTGCATCAGCTCCAGGCGACCCCAGGGGCTGTGCATCCAACAGGCTAAGGTGATCCCGGCGGTAAACCGTTCTTCCACCACAAAGCCCAGCCCCTCGTAAAAGGCGATGGAGCGAAAAATATCGGCGGTGCGAATAGAAAAGTGATGCAGCTTCATGGTTGTGCTAAGAGGTCGAATAGGAGCAGACTGCCCAGGTCAACCGCCCAGAACCGCTAGCCAAGCGCAAGCAGACTTGCTAGGCTCCAGAAGAAGCAGCGATGGATCCATAGGTAGACCCGATTGTGGGCGCTGATCCGCCGTACCCCTGGGTCGGGAGGCTCACCACCTTCAGTCGATTCCTTCTAGTCAACATCATCATGCCCAAGCTGGTCATTGTCGAATCTCCCACCAAAGCCCGTACCATCCGCGGCTTCTTGCCCGCCGGCTATGAGGTGCAAGCCTCGATGGGACATGTACGCGATCTGCCGGAGTCGGCCTCTGACATTCCTGAGGAGGTGAAGGGAGAAGAGTGGAGCCGTCTCGGAGTCAATGTCCACGCCAACTTCGAGCCTCTCTACGTGATCCCGAAGGACAAAAGAAAGGTAGTCAAAGAGCTGAAGGAGGCGCTCAAGAAAGCCGACGAGCTGATTCTGGCCACTGACGAAGACCGGGAGGGGGAAAGTATCAGTTGGCACCTGCAACAGGTGCTGCAGCCCAAGGTGCCCACCCGCCGCATGGTGTTCCATGAGATCACCCGCGAGGCCATTCAGGAGGCGCTGCAAAATTGCCGTGAGGTGGACGAGCAACTGGTGCGGGCCCAAGAGACGCGCCGCATCTTGGATCGCCTGGTGGGTTACACTCTGTCGCCGCTGCTGTGGAAAAAAATTGCCCCCAAACTCTCGGCAGGTCGGGTGCAATCGGTGGCGGTGAAGCTCTTGGTGGATCGGGAGCGGGAGCGGCGCGCCTTTAAAAAAGCCACCTACTGGGATCTGAAAGCGGATTTGCAACCGAGGACAGCAGGCCAAGCCGCCTCCTTCCCGGCAGAGCTGGTGAGCCTGGGCGGCAAACGTCTGGCCAGCGGACAAGACTTCGATCCCAGCACCGGGCAGCTCATGGCCGGACGGGATGTGGTGCTGTTGGATCAAGCCCAGGCCGAGGCCCTAAGGGATCGCCTGCTGGGGAAAGCTTGGGTCGTCAGCTCGGTTGAAGAACGCCCCTCCACCCGCAAGCCCGCCCCTCCTTTTACCACCTCCACGCTGCAACAGGAGGCCAACCGCAAGCTGCGCCTGTCGGCTCAGCAGACGATGCGCATCGCCCAAAAGCTCTATGAAGAGGGCTACATCACCTACATGCGTACCGACTCGGTACACCTGTCGGAACAGGCCATCCGCGCTGCCCGCGCCTGCGTGGAGTCGATGTACGGCAAGGAGTACCTCAGCCCCGAACCTCGGCAGTACACCACCAAAACCAAGGGGGCGCAAGAAGCCCACGAGGCCATTCGTCCCGCCGGGTCAGAATTTCGCCTGCCCAGCCAAACCCCCCTCACAGGGCAGGAGCTAGCCCTCTACGACCTGATCTGGAAGCGTACCGTCGCTAGCCAAATGGCCGAGGCACGACAGACCCACACCATTGTGCTCATCACGGTGGATGATGCGGTGTTTCGGGCCAGTGGCAAGCGCATCGATTTTCCCGGCTTCTTCCGCGCCTATGTGGAGGGATCCGACGACCCAGAGGCGGCTTTGGAAGATCGGGAAGTGCACCTGCCCCTGTTGCGGCAGGGGGATCCCTTGAGCTGCCTGCAGTTGGAGCCGGTGGGCCACGAAACCCAGCCGCCGCCTCGCTTTACGGAGGCTTCCCTGGTCAAGGTGTTGGAAAGTGAGGGGATTGGCCGCCCCAGCACCTACGCCACCATCCTGAACACCATCATGAGCCGTGGCTACGTGAGGTCGATGGGGAACGCTCTTGTGCCCACCTACACAGCCTTTGCGGTTACCGAGCTACTGGAAAAATACTTTCCCAACTTAGTGAACACCCGCTTCACCGCCGAGATGGAGCAAACCCTCGATGACATCGCTTCTGGCCAGGCAGACTGGCTGCCCTATTTGCGCCACTTCTTTCTGGGAGAGCAGGGTCTAGAAGGCCAGGTGAAGGCGCGCGAGTTGGAAATCGACTCCGGCCTGGCCCGCTCCATTCACCTGGAGAACCTGCCTGTCAAGATCGGCATTGGCCCCTACGGCCCCTATGTGTCGGTAGAGACTGAATCGGGAGAGGTGCGCGCCAACCTGCCGGAGGATATTCCCCCCGCCGATCTCAGCGCCGAACACATCGAGGAACTCATTCGGCGCAAGCAGGAAGGTTCCAAGCCCATCGCCTTCCACCCGGAAACCCAAGAGCCGGTCTACGTGATTCCCCAGGGTCCCTACGGCCCTTATGTGCAGTTGGGGGAAGTGTCGGAGAAGAACAAAAAGCCCAAGCGCACCTCCCTCCCCAAAGGGCTGAAGCCGGAGGAGGTCACCCCTGAGATTGCCCTCGAGCTGCTCAGCCTGCCGCGCACGTTGGGGGAGCACCCAGAGTCGGGGAAGAAGGTGCAAGCAGGGATTGGCCGCTTCGGCCCCTACGTGGTCTGCGACGGGGATTTCCGCTCGCTGCCTGCCGATGAGAATGTGCTGACCATCAGCTTGGAGCGGGCGCTGGAGCTGCTGGCCCAGCCCAAAAAAGGCCGTGGGCGCGGCTCGGCCAAACCCCTGCGCGAGCTGGGATCCCATCCTGAGGATGGCGAAGCGGTCACTTTGCACGACGGCCCCTACGGGCTGTATGTCAAACACGGCAAGGTCAATGCTTCTTTGCCCAAGGAGATCCCTGCCGAAGCAGTCACCCTGGAAATGGCCCTGCAGGTGTTGGCCGAAAAAGAAGGTTCTTCTGTCAAAGGGAAAGCCCTCTCAACCAGCAAAGCCAAAATGAAGGCCAGCATGACAGGCCAGCAGGCCAAGGCGGCTGGACTGCGGCAGCGGCGCGGAGCACAAGCAGCTTCCACCGGCGGTGGGATGGCCAAGGAGCCCCAGGCGAATGGTTCAGCTCCGTCTAGATCCCGTTCCACCATTTTGAAGGTCACTCCCAAAGCTAGCTCCTGAGGACAGCTTCTCAGGTTGGGATGGCACCAGACCCCCTGCTTGGGGTGGAGTAAGGAGCCGGTGCAGATGTTAGGGCTGCGGATTCAAGACAAAAGAGCTGTTCAGGGAACCCCACCCCAGCGGCTGAACAGCTCCACGGCCAACCAATCTCCAGCGGTCTAGGCCTGCAGAGAGCCCCCCTGAAGAGCCCAGAGGGATCCCAGCCCCAGTGCTGCAAACTGTCGTCGTCGCATTTATCCTGACGATGAGTCGGCAAGCAACGGATCGTATCCTAGTTGCTGGCTGAGGCGAGCGCGGGCCAACTCCCGGTACTCCCAAAAGTGTTCCCCTGCCGCGCACAAACCCAAATACAGGTTCAGCAGGCTGGGCTTGCGCCGCCAAATTGTCCACAGTTGTCGCCAAAATTGGGCGCGAATTTGCGGGTGGCGGATCCCTTGTTGCCAAATGAGCTGGAGAAGGAGGTGGATCCCTTTCTGAAGGGGCAGCCTCATCACTTGTCGCCGGCCTGCTTTAACCCCTATATTCAGGCATTGTCGCAGACAACGAGAGAGATATCGCGCCGGCTCATACAACTTCCAAAAACTCTCCAGATATTCCCGGGCAATTTCAGATGGAGAACGGGTGGGAATAAAGTTCATCAGCGTGTTTTGATCCCCAAATTCGGTGACGCCAATTCCCTCCAGCAACCGCTGCTCTTTTTTGAGGCGATTCCACAGTTGAGTGTTGGGTAGAGCCTGTAAAATGCCCAACATCGGCTGAGGAATACCGGTCTGCTCGACAAAAGCCTGAATGCGCTCCCCCGCACCTGGCCGCTCTCCGTCAAAGCCCAGAATAAACCCGGCGTAGATCAACAGCCCAGCATCGTTGATCTTGCGACAAGCCTCTACCAGGGGGTGGCGGGTATTCTGTAGCTTTTGAGTCATCTGTAAGCTGTCTTGGTCTGGGGTCTCAATACCCAGAAAGACCGCATAGAACCCCGCTTCTACCATCAACTGCATCAACTCTTCATCTTCAGCTAGGTTGACAGAAGCCTCTGTCATAAAGGTAAATGGATAGTTGCGCTCCTTGCTCCACGGGATCAGCTCGCGTAAAAATCGCTTGACATTGCGCTGGTTGCCGATAAAGTTGTCATCCACCACAAAGACCGAGCCACGCCAGCCCAGGTCGTAGAGGGCTTGCAGCTCGGCAAGCATTTGGCTTGGCTCTTTGGTTCTGGGCTTGCGTCCATAAAGAGAGATGATGTCACAAAACTCGCAATTAAAGGGGCAACCCCGCGAGAATTGCACTGACATCATGAAGTATTGATCCATGCGCAGCAGGTCAAATCTCGGCAGAGGGCTTTGGGTGACATCTGGCTTTTCTGTGGCTCGAAAAATGCCCACTTCTTGCCCAGATTCTAGAGCCTTGACAAAAGCCGGTATGGTCACTTCCCCTTCGTCCAAAACCAGGTAGTGGGCTCCAGAGTCGAGAGCATCTTGGGGCAGAGAAGTGGGATAGGGCCCTCCCACTGCCACCTTTTTACCCAATTGCACAGCTTTGCGAATTAAGGCGTGAAAATCCTGCTTCTGCACCAGCATGGCCGACAGGATCACCAGGTCGCACCACTGCCAATCGGCTTCCGTTTCGGGGGCAACATTGCGATCCACAAAGCGAAGCTCCCAGTCCTGGGGCAACAGAGCGGCAACTGTGATCAAGCCCAGAGGTGGCATCAGTGCTTTCAGACCCACCATCTCAATGGTGCGATTGTATGACCAGAAAGATTGGGGAAAGCGAGGATAGAGCAACAACGCCTTCATACCCGTCAGCTCCTAAATTGTAGATTCTGATCTAACACGGGCCGTTCCAAGCAAGTTAAAGACTCTCCTCTGGCCCTCTGCACTGCTGCAACCATCTCTACAAAAAAAGGAGCTGGAGATCTACACAACAAGCAGTTTGGATGCGATTTGCAATAACCCTGGCGTGCTGTTTCCTATTTCGAGTGGCTGTGGTTGTCAGCAACAAAGATAGAGGGCTAGCGGGATACAATCTTGCTGAAGAGAGGTTCGAGGTGGCCTGGCAGGACTTTATCCCGGCTTGTGCGAGCGCACGAATATCCCAGTTCTTGGTTCAGAGTTGAAACCTACCTATAATGGATTTTCCAGCATTAAGCCAAGTATGGAAACACCTCCCTGGCTAGGAGGGATCCTAACCAGTCGCTTGCTGGATCACAGGATGCGGAAAGGTTTTATCCCTTCACGAGAAATTCAAGCCTAGCTGGCTTGCTCGAAGATGCGCTGAACCAAGCCGCTGACGAGGGAGAGCACGATGGCACCGACAAACGCCCAACCAAAGTTGTCGATGTTGAAAGCATCTCCGGCCAAGAAGTCGGCAATGGCTAAGCAGATGCCGTTTAAAATCAGCCAAAACAAACCTAGCGTCAGGATTGTAATCGGCAGGGTGATCAACTGCAGAAACGGCTTCACCAAGCTGTTGACTAGCCCAATAGCCAGTGCCGCTACCAAGGCACCTCCAAACCCGGAGACGTGGATCCCGGGCAAAAGCCAAGCCAAAATCATCACGCTCAAGGCCGACATCAGCCAGGTGGCCAAAAGAGCTGCCATACTTCCTCCCTTACCCCGCCGGGGCAGCCATTTCGCCCTCTATGCTATCCAATCGTGAGGGATCCCGGCTGCCGCCACCTCTTCCGGGCTGTAAGTTTGCAACGCCAAAGCATGGATACTCTGCCCCATCTCCTCAGCCAGAGCGGCGTACACCAAGCGGTGTCGTTGCAGAGAAGTTTTGCCGGCAAACAGAGGCGACACCACCTGCACGCGGTAGTGCCCCCCGGATCCCTGCTGCCGTCCCCTATGGCCAGCGTGGCGGTGGGATTCGTCCTCTACATAGGCGTAGGTGGCCTGTAGCTTCTCGGCCAGGAGCTGCCGAAGGCGGTTCGGGGTGAGCATGGGATCTTCAAGATTGAGTGCTGGCCTTGGCAAAAGCTGCCTCCACCAGGGGGCGCAGCTCGTTGCGGGCGTGCATCTCTTGGAGGATGTCGCAGCCGCCCACAAACTCCCCGTCAATGTAGATTTGCGGAATGGTCGGCCAGTTGGAAAACTCTTTGATCCCTTGGCGAAGCTCGGGATCCTCCAGCACGTTAATTGCCGTGTAGGGGAAGCCCAAGCTATCCAATATGCGAACGGCAGCGTAGGAAAACCCACATAGGGGCATTTCTGGGGTGCCCTTCATATAAATCAGCACTTTGTGGGTACGAACCTGGTTGCGGATTTTCTCTTCCAAAAGGGGATCCAGCATGGTAGCCAGCCAGTTTAGCGACAACAGGGGACAGGCAAATTCAGCTCCTATCGTAATCTCATTTTCATCCACTTTTGACGAAAAGCGTCAACAGGCATCCTGGAGCCTGGCGGGGGCTCCCCCTGCTGACGACAAAAAGTGCTAGAAGGGGAAGCAGTGGAGGTTTCTCACCGGAGGCCATTCATGCTAACGGAGTCCTCTCGCGCCAGCAGGACAGAGTCCTCTCGCGTTAGCGGGACGGAGTCCTTGCCGTCGGCGGTGGAAAGCCCTGAGACAGGGGGGAGTGATTCTTCCTCTTCTGCCAAGCCGGAGCCAAAACTGGGGTTCTGGCAGCAATTCTGGGAAGACATCGACTGTGTCTTCGAGCGGGATCCGGCGGCGCGCAACCGCTGGGAGGTACTTTTCACCTACCCCGGGGTACATGCTCTCTTCCTACACCGCATCGCCCATTGGCTGTGGCAGCGGCGCTGCTTTTTTCTGGCCCGCTTGCTCAGTTTCATTTCTCGCTCCTTTACGTTGATCGAAATCCACCCGGCAGCCCGGATTGGACGGCGCTTTTTCATTGACCATGGTTGTGGCGTGGTGATCGGGGAGACGGCGGAAATTGGCGATGACGTCACCCTCTACCACGGGGTTACCTTGGGGGGCACCTCTTGGACCAAAGGTAAACGGCATCCCACCCTAGAAGATGGGGTGATCGTGGGCACAGGGGCGAAGATCCTGGGGCCAGTTCGCATCGGCGCCAGAGCCCGCATCGGGGCCAATGCAGTGGTAATTCAAGATGTGGCCCCCGGCATGACGGTAGTCGGGATCCCAGGTCGAGCGGTCATCCCACCCCATCAACGCCGCATCCCCGCCCACGGCATCGACCTCGATCACCACCTCATGCCTGACCCGGTGGGACGGGCAATCGAGCAGTTGTTGCACCGCATTCAAGAGCTGGAAGCCCAGGTGGCCCGTCTTAGCCAAGAGCGGGAGCGGGCCCAACCAGATGGTTCAGGGGCAGGTGACTAGCTCGGCAGTATCCGCATGGGGGCGTAAGTTTCTGAGGCTTTCCCTGGAAGAGGGCAGAGTTCGCAGCTTCCTCAGGCGCAGGGGAGAAGCTTGCCCTGTTGCGTAACCCTTTTTGCGGCAAAGGGGTGGAGCCATTTCAGCAGGGCGAGCTAGGGTGCTAGCATCTCGGCTCTACGGGGAAAACGGTGATGATGTCGGCCAAACCCCTCTCTGGGGCAGCAGCTCTGCTCTGCCTAGGCCTAGCTCCAGCCGCTCTGGCCCAGACGCTCCTGCTGGAGCAAACGGTGCTCCTCGACAGCAGACAGAACAGCGCCACCCCTCTACAAAGCAATGTCCTACAAAACATTGTCTTCGTCGTGCCCAACACCCCAACGCAGCACTTCGCCGGCAGATGGGGTTGGCGCAGCAGCCCCTCACCGCCCCCTGCCCCCATCACAATCCTTATCCTCAACTCCCAAGCCAACTTGGCCGCCGAGGCAGGCGAGCCGCAGAGTTGTGGCCAGCGCTGCCAGGGATCCCTGCGCCTGCCGTAAAGAAGAGGCGGCTGCTTGCAC
>NZ_JANSJN010000079.1:7537-13328 GCF_047462555.1 Synechococcus sp. B60.1 | reverse complement strand
AAATCCCGCAAAGGCCGATTCTTTCGTTGACCCGCTCGATGCCTTGCCCCACAAGGCTTTCAGGCCTCTTGCCCCCCTTCTTCTAGGCCCTTTTTCGCCGTCTTCGACCGACCCCCTCGCAAATGGGTCTTGCATTCCTTGCCCCACTTGGGTTTAATAGGGGTAGAGTTCCCCCTTCGGGGGGATCCCTAGAAATTGGAAACTGGAAAATCTGGCCAGCCGCTGTTGCCCAGCGTCTCATAGTGTTCCCCCTTCGGGGGGATCCCTAGAAATTGGAAACCCAAAGCCACCGTTGAAGGCGGGCTGGCGCAGCGCTTGGCCGAGTTCCCCCTTCGGGGGGATCCCTAGAAATTGGAAACCCCGGGTGCCGACCACGTGTTCACCGTCGTGGTGACCGGGTGGTTCCCCCTTCGGGGGGATCCCTAGAAATTGGAAACCTAACGAAACTGTGCCGTGTGCCCCAAGACGAGAGCCCGTTCCCCCTTCGGGGGGATCCCTAGAAATTGGAAACGGTGGTCGTCCACCGCTCTGCTACAAAGCAAGAGCGGAAGTTCCCCCTTCGGGGGGATCCCTAGAAATTGGAAACTGCAGTACACTGAGAGGGCTGAGCTGCTGCTGCCAGCAGGTTCCCCCTTCGGGGGGATCCCTAGAAATTGGAAACTGCAGAAGTCTGCACTCTTTATTAGAGCCTGAACTTCTGGTTCCCCCTTCGGGGGGATCCCTAGAAATTGGAAACTTGTTCCTACAGCGGTTGGTGGGGATGAAACCGAAGGGGGTTCCCCCTTCGGGGGGATCCCTAGAAATTGGAAACTTGATATAGGTTGTGCATAGGTTGTGGGAAGGGTGGGTTCCCCCTTCGGGGGGATCCCTAGAAATTGGAAACGCTCCGCCTGCGTCAACTCCCAGCGGATCGAGGCCTCGTTCCCCCTTCGGGGGGATCCCTAGAAATTGGAAACCGTTGTCCGGGCTAGGTACTGCGGGGACGCCTGGACGTTCCCCCTTCGGGGGGATCCCTAGAAATTGGAAACGGGAGATCGAGCAGGCGGAGCGCGAAGTCGCCTTCGCCCTGCAAGTTCCCCCTTCGGGGGGATCCCTAGAAATTGGAAACGATTTCTTCTGCTTCGCGATAACTTTGGACTTGGGCGTTCCCCCTTCGGGGGGATCCCTAGAAATTGGAAACCTAGACCCCGGCGATGTCCTGGATCCCTACACAGGGGAGCCTGTTCCCCCTTCGGGGGGATCCCTAGAAATTGGAAACTGCATCACCTCAGGCTGGAACTGGCCAGCCCGATACAAGATGTTCCCCCTTCGGGGGGATCCCTAGAAATTGGAAACTAGACGGGGATTCCCAAGTCACTCAAGGCGAAGCAGATTTGTTCCCCCTTCGGGGGGATCCCTAGAAATTGGAAACTCGGCCAGGCGCCGTCTGGCCAACCGCAGCAGAGAGGGGTTCCCCCTTCGGGGGGATCCCTAGAAATTGGAAACCCCTGTGCAGCCAAACGGCTGTGGAACTCCTCTTCAAGTTCCCCCTTCGGGGGGATCCCTAGAAATTGGAAACGGGGTCGAGGCAGAAGGGTTGGCTTGTTTTCTTGAGCCGGAGCGTTCCCCCTTCGGGGGGATCCCTAGAAATTGGAAACGGACGCTGGCCGAAAACGGGCTCGAAGCCCCCGTCTGTCCAAGTTCCCCCTTCGGGGGGATCCCTAGAAATTGGAAACAAAAACCCCCCTCTCTCGAGGGGGCTGGATGCGTTAGGTTCCCCCTTCGGGGGGATCCCTAGAAATTGGAAACAGCGCCCCCACCCGAGGCTCGTGCCCAACGGCCTCAGGGGGGTTCCCCCTTCGGGGGGATCCCTAGAAATTGGAAACCCGCGAATACGAAAAGCTGATCAAGGCGGCAGAACGACGGTTCCCCCTTCGGGGGGATCCCTAGAAATTGGAAACATCTAGGGCAACTAGAATATGCGCTAGCTGTCGACTGAGAGAGGTTCCCCCTTCGGGGGGATCCCTAGAAATTGGAAACGTTGATCGGCTGCGCTTCGCTCAGTCTCAAGATCCAGAGTCGTTCCCCCTTCGGGGGGATCCCTAGAAATTGGAAACTTCCCTCGACGAGATAAATACCCTCGGGTAGGTCAATCAACTTTCTTCTAGTTCCCCCTTCGGGGGGATCCCTAGAAATTGGAAACAACCTCGTCATATTCGCTCTCTTGCCCCCGCCAGCGGGTAAGGGTTCCCCCTTCGGGGGGATCCCTAGAAATTGGAAACGTAGACGGGAACCCCCAAGTCCGTTAACGCGAAGCAGTTCCCCCTTCGGGGGGATCCCTAGAAATTGGAAACTGGAGATCCTCTTCCAAGGCCGCCGGCAGGTGCCAAAGGTTCCCCCTTCGGGGGGATCCCTAGAAATTGGAAACTAGCGGTAGTGGTACTTGCGCGGGCAGCTGAGGTAGGTCGTTCCCCCTTCGGGGGGATCCCTAGAAATTGGAAACCAAGGAGAGAATGAATCTCTCGCATGAGCTTTTGCTTTAAAGTTCCCCCTTCGGGGGGATCCCTAGAAATTGGAAACTTAGCAGCTCGGTCTTCAGCTTCAGTATCTCGAAGCGAAGAGTTCCCCCTTCGGGGGGATCCCTAGAAATTGGAAACTCGTCCTCGACATACGACCAGGTTTGGTCGTCGTCGAAGGAGGTTCCCCCTTCGGGGGGATCCCTAGAAATTGGAAACGACTATTTCGCCCGTTTGGGGGTTCACCCTTTCAGTGTTCCCCCTTCGGGGGGATCCCTAGAAATTGGAAACTACCTGAACATCCAACTCCCCTTGCCTTTGTCTGCCGTTGTGTTCCCCCTTCGGGGGGATCCCTAGAAATTGGAAACTGGAAGGATCTGAATTAGCTCGCGAATAATTGGCTTTGCGTTCCCCCTTCGGGGGGATCCCTAGAAATTGGAAACACGATAGGCTGCGCTGGCGCGGCTGCACCGATGCCCTGAGGTTCCCCCTTCGGGGGGATCCCTAGAAATTGGAAACGGCAACTCGACCGCTTCGGTGGGACGCACCACTTCCAGGTTCCCCCTTCGGGGGGATCCCTAGAAATTGGAAACGAGAAGGGCTATGGTGCTAAGCCAAGCCCTTCTTTCTTTCGGTTCCCCCTTTGGGAGGATCCCTAGAAATTGGAAACTCCCCTTTCGGGGGGATCCTCAACTGGATTGGACTGAAAATGCGCTTTGAGTTTTGCCGGTATCGGCGGCTCTTCCGGCGGCCTTTGCGCACGCGCTACGGCCTATGGTCTGTCCGGGAAGGGATCCTGATCCGGCTGACGGATCTGGAGACGGGTCAGCAGGGCTACGGGGAGATTGCTCCCATCCCCTGGTTGGGCAGCGAGACTTTGGAGCAAGCGCTGGCGTTTTGCCAGCAGTTGCCGGCTGAGCTATCCGAGGCGCAGATTGAAGGGATCCCAGCAACTCTGCCCGCCACTCGCTTTGGCTTGGAATGCGCCTGGCTGGCCTGTCGGGATCCCGGCTGGCTGGCCAGGGATCTCTCGGGGCTTGCGTTTTGTGGGCTTTTGGGAAAAACCGCGCCCCCAGGTTTCTACCCGGTTTACAAAGGCAAGGTGGGGGTGGATGCCTTTGAGCAGGAGTGGAAAAAGCTGGCAAGCTGGCTGGAGCAACTGCCGCCCGGATCCCGGCTGCGCCTGGATGCCAACGGGGGGCTGACCCTAGAAGAGGCGCGGCGCTGGCTGGCCCTTTGCGACCAGCTCAATCGGGAGTGGCCGGGCAAGATCGAGTTTTTCGAGCAGCCCCTGCCCCCGGAGCAGTACGCCGACTTGATCCAACTGAGCCGCGAGTTTCAAACTCCCCTTGCCCTGGATGAGTCAGTGGCTGGCCTGGAGCAGTTGCAAGCTGTCCACCGCTCCGGCTGGCAAGGGATCCTGGTGGTCAAGCCCTCTTTGGTCGGATCCGGTCTTGCCCTGAGGGACTACCTCAGCCAACACCCGGGGTTGGATCTGGTGTTTTCCTCGGCCCTGGAAACCCCTATTGGCGCTTGGCACGGCCTAGTTTGGGCGGGATCCCTGCAGGCAAAAACAGCCCATCCCAGAGCCTTGGGATGGGGGGTGGGGGAGTTTTTCCCAGAGTGGGATCCCGTTCAATTGGGCGCGATCTCGGCGTCGGAGCGGGCAGCCCTGATGCAGGCGGTGTGGGAGCGCCACAGCCGGCCCTAGACTGCAGCAGCCTGCTGTTTGGCATGTTCCTGCCGCAGGTAGGCCTGGATAAAGTGCATCAGCTCCTCCGGTTCGCCATTCATAAACGCCTCGACATTGTAGGTTTCGGCGTTGGTGCGGTGGTCTTTGATCAACTTGTAAGGATCGAAGGTGTAGGTGCGGATCCGGCCCCCAAAGCCCTGGGTCACCATCTCGCCGCGGATCTCGGCCAGCTTTTGCCGGCGCTTCTCCTCCTCCAATTCGATGAGCTTCGCCTTCAGGATCTGGATGGCCCGCTCCTTATTTTGCAGTTGGGAACGCTCCTCGGTGCAGCGCACGGCAATGCCGGTGGGCTTGTGGATGACGCGCACCGCCGTTTCCACCTTGTTGACGTTTTGGCCGCCTGCCCCGCCGGAACGAGAAGTCTCGAACTCCAGATCCTCCATCCTCAGCTCGAACTCATTCTCTTCCTCCAGGATGGGCATGACCTCGACGCCGGCAAAGCTGGTCTGGCGCTTGCCGTTGGCGTTGAAGGGGCTGATGCGCTCCATGCGGTGGTTGCCCTTCTCGGCGGAAAGATACCCATAGGCGTAGGGCCCCTCGATCAACAAGGTGGCCGACTTGATGCCGGCCTCTGCCCCTTCCGAGTATTCTGAGAGGCGAACCTTGTAGCCCTGGTTTTCTGCCCAGCGGGTGTACATCTTCAGGAGCATCGCTGCCCAGTCCTGGGCATCGGTTCCCCCCGCGCCGGCAGTGATGGTGAGGATGGCGCCGTTTTTGTCATAGGGGCCGGAAAGCAGTTGCTGCAACTCCCATTGGCTAAGCTCCCGCTCCACTGCCGCCAGGGATGCGGACACTTCCGCCAACAGCTCCGGGTCGGGATCCTCTTGCAACAGCTCCAGGGCGCTGGTGGCATCTTCCAGGCGATCCTTCCAGCGGTGGACTTGATCCCAGGAGGCCTTGAGGCTGTTGAGCTGTTGCAGGTGGCGGCGGGCCGCCTCGGCATCGTTCCAAAACTGCGGCTGCGCGGCCTCTTGCTCCAAAATGGCGATCTGTTGCTCTAGGCGGGGCAGGTCAAAGATAGTCCTGAGCACTGCTCAGGCGCGAGGTGAGCGATTCTAGGGTGCGTCTCAGATCGGCCAGTTCCATGGGTTTGTAGATGCTACCTGAAGTCATCGGGTCTGGGATCCCATCTTAACTTCCTAGCCCGCTGACGGGCGCATCTGGATTGGGGAAATGGCTGGAGGGATCCGAGCCCAGAGGAAGATCGGGATCTTGTTTTGGAGGCTGCCATGGCGAAGGTTCTGGGCTTGCTGTTCGGACTGGCTCTGGCCGGGGGTGTGGCTGCTCTGGCCATCACCAATCCCACCCCGGAAGCGTACGGGGCCTACGCAGGGGAACAGTTGGCTGCCTATGCCACGCGGGAATACTGCGCCCAGCTCCCGGCTTTTTTGCCCACCCTCATTGAGGAATGTCACGCCCTTGTGCAAGAGCTGCAACCGGAGTTGGCAGAGCTGTTCCTGCGCCAGACCCGCCGGCAAAACTTCATCCTCTTCAGCCTCTACAGCACCGATTTGTCGTTGCTTAACTTTGGCCCGCTGGGGAT
>NZ_JANSJN010000079.1:4667-7437 GCF_047462555.1 Synechococcus sp. B60.1 | reverse complement strand
ACCCGCCGGCAAAACTTCATCCTCTTCAGCCTCTACAGCACCGATTTGTCGTTGCTTAACTTTGGCCCGCTGGGGATCTCTTTGCCCACCTACCACTTCCAAACTCTGGCAGTGGCAGGGCAGTTTTACACCTACGAGATCCGCGAGGGCCAGACCACTCCCAAAAAAGGCTAAACCTGGGCCCGCTCCAAGAGGGCTTGCAACTCCTCCAGAGCCGCCTGGGCCGACTGGGCCTGCTGGTAAAGGGATTGCACCATCTCGGCGCTGGCCTGGGCTGATTGCAGGGTGGACTGGCTTTGGCGTTGGATGCGCTCTGCCAAGCCGCGGATGCGGTTGCTGGCTTCGGTGGTGCGCCCTGCCAATTTGCGAATCTCCTGGGCAATGGCGCCAAAACCGCCACCTCCGCCGCTGCGGTTGGCCTCCACAGCCGCATTAAAGGAGAGCAGGCGAATATAGCCCGCCACCTCTACGATCAAGTCAACGATGGTGTTGATTTCTTTGAGCTCGCGGGAGAGCTCCTGGTTGCTGTCGGCAATTTCCTGAGATAGACGGCGAACGGCCTCTACTCCGGCAAAGGTGGCGGCAAAGGTGGATTTGCCCTTCTCCGAGAGCACCGAGCTGATCTCGATGATGCGGGCGTTGAGGCGGGCCAGTTCTTCGGAGCGCTGCTGGGCCTGACGCCGCTCCCGATCTAAAGCGATGTTCTGGCTGAGGATCTCGGCCTTTTGCCGCTCCAGATCGCGGGCATACTGAAGGCTGCGGTTTTTCTCTTGCTCCAGCTCGGCCAAGATCCGTTGCATCTCCTCCTGCTGTTCTTGCAGCTTCCGCTGCGTGGCCAGATGCACCTGCGACTGGGCCACCAACAACACCGGCACATCCAAAAGGCGGTAGTCCTGGGAACCAACTTGTACCACCACCGGGTCGTAGATGGTCTCCTGGGGCCGCTGGAAGGCCTGGCTGGCCGCCGCGATGACATCGCAGTCGCCGGGGAGCAGCAAAAAGCCCCGTCCGTGGAACTCCACCAAGGAGCTGATGGGCCGCTTCAAAAACACGTCTAGGCCATAGGGCTTGCTCAGCATCCACTCCAAAATGGCGCGGCGGGTCAACATCCCCTGCACCCGCGACCGCTCATCCAGCACGATGACCCCCGAAAGGCTGGGATCATCTTCTAGGCGGCGCACCACGTTCTCGCAGGGGGTGGACTCGCTCACCTGAAAGTCCACCAGGGCCAGATCGCGCAGCTTGGTGTTGATCGAGAGGGTGGGAGTGGGCGGATTGGTCAGGGTAGCCATCACAGGGATCCTCGGCGCGGGTTGGGCAGAGACAAGTGGCCAAGAATGTGCTATGTATAGAGGAGCACAGAGGCAGAGCTCTGCTCGCCTTTCCAGCGAACCGGTGGCAAACAGAGCCGGCCAACCTTAGTTTGGCTTGAGATCTTGTCTGCTGGCTACAAGCCTATACGGGATTGTGCGGAGAGATGCTTTTTCTCTTTCATTTGTGCTTTATTGGTGGGCAGGCGAGGAACCTGTTCTGAACCCAGGGGCTAAGGGGATCTGGGGTTAGTGAGCCTCTTGATAGCGGTGGTAGATCTCCAGGATTTCGCCGCGCCCGCGCTTAAAAGCTGCCACCACTTGCGGATCGAAGTGGCTGCCGCTGTTGCTTTCCACAAAGCGAAAGATCTCGTCTAGATCCCAGGCTGCTTTGTAGGGACGGCGGCTAGCCAAGGCGTCGAACACGTCGGCCAAAGCCACAATCCGCCCTTCCAGCGGGATCCCTTCGCCCTTGAGGCCCCGCGGGTAGCCGCTGCCATCAAACTTCTCGTGGTGGGTGAGGGCAATGATGGCGCTTTTTTTCATCAGCTCCGAGTCGGACTTGCTGAGGATCTCGTAGCCAATCTCAGGGTGGCGGTTCATGATCTGTCGCTCTTCGGGGGTGAGGGGACCTGGCTTGTGCAAGATGGCATCCGGGATCCCGATTTTGCCCACATCGTGCAGAGGGCTGGCGTAGAAAATCAGCTCCCGTTCATGGCTGCAGAGGCCCAACTCTTGGGCAATGATGCGGGAGTAGTGGCTCATGCGCTTTAGGTGGAAAGCCGTGTCCTGATCCCGATACTCAGCGGCCTGAGCTAGACAAAAAATCGTTTCCAGGTGAGCCGATTTTAGCTCTTCCCGCAAGCGCACATTTTGATAAGCAACAGCTGCCTGGGAAGCTAGGGCTTCGGCCACCTGGACTTCCAGCTCAGAAAACGGCTGACTCCATTCGGCCACCTGGTTGCGCGCTAGCTCAGCAGGACGATCCGGCCTGAGGCGGTTTAAGAGTTGCAAGGCTCCGAGGATGTTTCCTGAGGGATCCCGCAGCGGCACTGTGAGCAGGGAGCGGGTGCGGTAGCCAGTCTGCCGATCCACCTGGGGATTAAAAGCGTAGGGCAGATTGGGGGGCAGTTGGTAAACGTCCGGCAGATTCAAGCTCTCCCCGGTAAGCACTACATAGCCCACGATGCTGGAAGGGCTGAGGGGGAGGCGCAGATCCCGCAGCTCCTCGTTGCGCTTGACCACGAAAAAGCGCAGCTCATCTCCTTCGCGGAGGAACAGACTGGCCCCATCGCAGCAGGTTAGCTCGCGCGCCTGGGCAACAATCAGCTCCAGCAACCGCTTTAAATCCGTTTCTGAGGAAAGGGCAATCCCCACCTGGATCAGCCGCTGACTCAGGCGCAAGGCAGCAGCAGGCTCGAATTTAGCTTCGCCAAGGGAGAGCTCGAAGGGGGCAGGCC
>NZ_JANSJN010000079.1:0-4567 GCF_047462555.1 Synechococcus sp. B60.1 | reverse complement strand
GGCAACCCTGGCCCGCAGTATGCCAACACCCGCCACAACTGCGGCTTTATGGTGGTGGATCGGCTAGCGGAGCGCTGGGGGATCCCGTTGGCTCTGGAAAAGCGGTTCCAGGGCTCCTACGGAGAAGGGCTTGCCCTGGGGGGCAAGCGGCGCCTGCTCAAACCGGAGACCTACATGAACCGTTCTGGCCAGTCGGTGCGGGCGGTGATGGATTGGTACAAGTTGGATGCCGCCTCGGTTCTGGTGGTGTACGACGATATGGACTTGCCCCTGGGTCGCCTGCGTCTGCGGGGATCTGGCTCTGCTGGTGGACACAACGGCATGAAGTCCATCATCCAGCATTTGGGAAGCGAGGCCTTCCCTCGCCTACGGCTGGGGGTGGGCAAGCCCAAAGGCCACCAAGACATGGTTGGGCATGTTTTGGGAAGGTTTGAACCTACCGAGCAGGCAGTGCTGGAGCGGGTTCTGAGGGCAGCAGTGGAAGCAGTGGAGTGTTGCTTGCAAGAAGGATTAAGGGCGGCCATGAACCGCTTCAACCCTCTAGATCTCTCCGAGCCGGTATCTGAGCGAGATTGGCCAGCTCCGCCAGCTCCTCTCGACCCAGCCAAGACTGCGCCCGGAGAAAGCTGACCGCGTCAGGGAGTCGGCCTCCGCAGAGCCACTGGCAGGAGAGGGCAAGGATCCCTCCAGGTTGCTCCCCGCGGGGGAGCGGCTCTCTTGCTAAGCCAGAGAGCCGATAGGTTTCCAAGTTTTGAACGGCAACGTACAGGATCAGCACCTACAAAAACGTCCAGCCCCCCTGGACAATGGCCACCACCCCCAGCCAGCCGGGAATGCACAGCCGCTCCGCCAGATCCACCAAGGGATCCAGCGCCACTGCCACCACCAACGCAATCATCGCGGTCAGCACCAGGTTGCGCAGTTGCCCCAATAGCAGCAGCATCCCTGTGGCCACCACCAGGGCTATGGAGGAGATGGAGAGGGTCAGTTGTCTTCGGCTCATCATCTGGCTGGGTTCTCTTCAAGGGGAGCGTTCCAGTTTTCCTGGGTAACAGACGGCTCTACCACCCTGGAATGGCTTGGCCGCACTTGCCAAACGCCCTCTGCCCAGAGACCCCAAACCCAGAACCTCTCTACCCAACGGGCCAGACAAAGATCCGCAGCAGAAACCCAGCCAGCAGTGGAGTTACTGCAACAGTTCCATCCGTACTGCTTCTACATATTCCAGCAGCTCTGGGGATCCTCTGCCTGCAGCCTGCCACAGCGTCAAAGCACGGCCCAGGTCGGCAGCGGCAGCGGCCCTATCCTCCCCCTGATAGGCGCGCGCCATGCCGCGGTGGTAGTAGCCCTCGGCTTGCTGCGGCTGCGCCTCGATAGCTCGGCTGAAATCCTGAACGGCCAAGTTGAAGTCGCAAATGCTGGCCCACATCAGGCCGCGATGGACATAAGCATCGAAAAGATCGGCAGGGCTTTGGTTTTGCTTGGCCAGCTCGATGGCCAGGTGCGACACATCAAACGCCGATTCCAGATGTCCCTGTTCGGCCCAGATGCGAGAGCGCAACAAGTGAAGTTGGGGGTTGCGATAGGCAATGCGATCCAGGGGGGACAAAGTTGCCAAAGCCTGCTCCAGCTCCCCGAAATACTCGTGTTGAATCCTGGCCTTGAGCAAGTAAGCTTCAGGCAAATAGGGATCCAAAGCAATGGCAATGTCCAGATCCCGCAGCGCCAAGCTCAGCAGGTGGTCAACAGCAGTCGCCTGGTCTGGCTCCGGCAAGGCCAAGGGATCGCCCTGCAACCGATCCCAGAAGTACTGAGCCCGCTGCAGATACAGCTGCGCGTTCCCCGGCTCCTGTTCCAGAAATCGAGCTAGCCGCGCCAGATAGACGCGATCCAAGTGAAAACGCTCGCCAGCCTGGGTGGAAAGAGGGATCCCCCTTTGGGCCGCCTGCTGCGCCAGCAACTGATGCGCTTGAGAGCGCTGCTCCAGCTGCCGTACTTGGGCTTCCAGTTGGGCTTGTTGCCTGAGCAGGAGCTCAGGATCGGGTTCATCTGCAAATGCCGCCACTTGAACACTCTGCGCTGGCGCCGAGGAAACTTCAGGGACAGCGCCCCGTCCCTTGCGCAGGGAAGCCAACCAGCCGCATTCGCCGCTCAAACACAGCCAAGACAACAAACCCAGAAGCGCCGATCCGGAGAACAAAAGACTGGGCCTCAGCATGGATCCCACCCCACGAACTAGCTTGAGAAAACTTGAGAAAAGAGTTGCCTCTAAGCTAGTTCGCCATAGCCGCAGTGTCCAGACTTTCCCCAACCCTCGGAAACTCCCCCTAGGGGATCCCGCCGCCGGCCAGATCGATCGACTCTACGCAGCGATTCTTTGCCCATCCTTCGTCAGTGGTGTTGCTGGCTACAGGAGCTGAGACCCCCCGCCAACCGGATAAAGTCGGCGCTGCTCAATGCCAAGCTGAACCAAGCGGTTGACCCACGAATCCGGCGGCGCAAGCCCTGGTCATTAGTCCTGGCGGTAAGCTGCCTAATCTCGGCAGTATATAGCCTGGAGTACAGCCTGTTAATTAGGGTGCAGGTTTCAAAAGGAAGGAGAGAAGCGGATGCCAGCCCATTCTTTGGATTTACGGCAAAGAGTCGTGGCAGCTTATCTGGCAGGTCAGACCTCTATCCGCCAGGTAGCCAAACAGTTCATAGCGACCAAAAGAACAGTACAGTGTACAAACAAACTCAGGATTTAACCCCCAGGAGAGTAGGCAGGAAGCAAGTGGGTATTTTGGAACAACATCGACAGGAAGTGATGGCAATTATTGCAGAACACCCAGACTTCTACCTGTGGCAGCATCAAGAACTGTTGCGGGAGCGCTTCACGATTGATGTGAGGACTGTCACGATACACAATTTCTTGAAAAAGCAAAGACTTATCGCAGTGGGAGAGTCCAAGAAGAGGAGGTGCAAAGAGAACGACTAGCTTATAGTCAAGAAGTCAGGGATATTCCACCGGAGGATTTGATTGCCCTCGACTAGACAGGGGTGTGGAAGGGAATGGAATGGGGAGTAGCTCGGAGCTTACATGGTCAAAGAGCTTATCATTATCTTCGGAGATGCAAGGGGGAAAGCATACTGTTATTGGAGCTATTTCCCTAAGAGGAGTAGTTAGCTGTACCTGCCTGTGTATGCGCCGGAATTGAATCCTATTGAGATGATGTGGTCGGTGTTGAAGCATTTTATTTGGCAGTTTTCCAGAATTGGAAAGTATAGCCTGGAGCAGATAGTGAAGACTTCTTGACTACTGAACAATCCATCCTGCTTCCGAGGTTAGTTTGCTAGGTGTTGCTACTGTACCCCTTGATTCTTTGACAGGCTGTAATGCACAAGTTACTAACGACTAGGATGGCAGAGAATTGAGAAACTTGACGGCTTAGCATACTAACTTCCTACTGTCTTATAGATTAGAAGGTAGACCAAAGGCTACGTTATCGTCCATGATATAGGGCGTCAGCATAAAAACTACTTCATTGCGCTCATTATTCACAGTCTGGGAGCGAAACAAAGCACCTAGAAGAGGCAAGTCCCCTAACAGAGGAACCTTACGAACATCGACATTATCTCTGTCTTGGATTAGGCCGGCGATAATAAAAGTCTGTCCGTCTCTTAGTCTCAATTGAGAGGCTTCTAACTGTCTCCTATCAATGTTAAAAAGCTGGATCCCTGCAAAGTCTCCACCTTCCAGCACTTGGATGGGTATGGGGATGGAAATCTCAGGCCGAATAGTTAAGGTAACAAATCCATTGTCATCTATCCTGACATCCGAAACGTTTAAGATAACTCCAGCCTCCTCTCTCTGCAAACGCTGGGTAACAACTGGTGGCTGGTTTTCTCCTTGGGGTATAGTAATGGTTTCGACGTTTACAGGCACGCTGGTGGCAATGCTAATCCGGCTAGAGCTGCCATCTGCCACCACCACTTTGGGATCGGTTAAAATCTTGCCGGTTCCGTTCTGAATGGCTGCTTGAACTCGCAAAGCCAAGGATTGTTGCAGGCGGTTGAGGGTATTGAAGATACCTGTAATAGAGCCAGATGGCCCAGTGGGGCCAATGGATTCTACTGAGGATCCCTGAGGCTGGTTCAGTGGCTCGCCACCGAAGCTTGCCCCTCCCAAGGTTCCAACAGCAAAGTTACCAGAGGCTCCGCCCAAGTTAACCGATAAGCTCTCGTTGTTGTTCAGACGGATATCGACCGCTCTTACGGAAATCAAAACCTGCCGCCGGCGCACATCCAGTTGAGCAATCTGGGCAGCGGCGATGTCCTGCTGTCGCTCGGTGCCGATCACGGTAATGGAGTTGGTGCGCTCGTCCACATCAAATTGGGCGCCTGGAGCTACGGCATTTAAAACAGCTTCGAGACGAGGAGCTATATTTGCGGCAACGGCTTGGTTCAGGCGGTAGTTGCGCACTAGGATCCCGCTCACCCCTGGCAGGTTTTGTCCAATAAAGACAGTTTGGCCCCGTCGCTGTGCCTGTAGCTGTTTTAGCCGCAGGATAAAGTTAAACGTCTCTTG
>NZ_JANSJN010000078.1:9165-13395 GCF_047462555.1 Synechococcus sp. B60.1 | reverse complement strand
CCGCTGACGCGAGTAGAGATGCAGTGGTTCACCCAGGCTTGAAAGCGTCTCTCCCGACCAGACAGCCGTTGCAGCAGTTGCCGACATCTCCGTCGAGAACTGCGTGTGCCCTGACTGGCTTTGCGTTGGAGAACCGCTCTCAACCGGGAGTAGTGGTCTCTGACCTGGTTCAACTGCTGTCCATTCCAGTTGTCCCCCTCAGAGGTATGAGCAATATCCGCAATATCCCTCCTACCCAAATCCACGCCAATCGCCTTGGCGGTGTTCTGCGGTTCCAGTACCTCAGACTCCACGCAAATCTGGGTGAAGTAGGAATCGTCTTGGCGTTTGACCAACGTGGCTGCTTTGGGATGAGAACCCGCCAGCATCCCGCGCTGGTAGGAGCCAACATCCAGCTCAAAGCGTTCGCGTCCCTCAACGGTGGTCAGCGATACTGTCCAGTCCCTCTCACGGAAGGAGAAAATGCGAGCGTCGTACGTGACAAAGCCGCCCTTAAACGCTTTAACTGAACGGTTTTTCTGTTGGGCACTCTTACGTGCAGCGGCTAGCCTCCTGCCTACCTGCTGTGCCACTCGCGCTAGCGGGACGGAGTCCTTATTGCTGGAGAACCCAAATCGGGTACGAATTTCGCGGTAGCAGAGCGATTGAAGCTTGACTGCGTTGACCACCTTCTCTGGTGTGTTTTGGTTGACCCAGTTTAGTGCTTGTGCAAAGGCATCCAGAGTCGCATCCAGCTTGGCGGCTTGCGACGCAGATACCTTGAGCTTGCAGGAGACAGTTAAAACTTGGGTCATGTTGCAACTATACGTCCTCTGCATTCCTCCTGGCCCTGACCGGCCCCCCTCCCCCCGTATACGGGGGTACAGGGCGGGGCTCCTGCGGTTTCTAGCTGAAATCTCAGGGGCAGAGGGGATTGGCTGCTGCGGCTGCTCTCCGGGATCTTTGGGGCTAGAGTAGAGATAGTGCTGTGGAATCGGGCAACTGATGCTCTCTCTGGAGCCCAAGGGCCTGGCAGACGGCCCGATTAACTTGGCGGAGTACATCGACCACACTCTGCTGCTGCCGATGGTGACCCCAGAGAAGATCGACCAGGGGTGTGAAATTGCTCTGCGCTATGGCTTCCCCACTTTTTGCGTGCCTCCCTGCTACGTGCCACGGGCGGTGGAGCGGTTACACGGAGCTCGGGTACGGGTGAGCACCGTGGTGGGGTTTCCCCTGGGCACCAACACGGCGGAGGTCAAGCTCTACGAGGCCCAGTTGGCGGCGGAGCAGGGGTGCCAGGAGCTGGATGTCCGCATCAATTTGGCCTGGCTCAAGGCGCGGGAGCTGGATCGCCTCCACGCCGAGATTGCTCAAATTGTGGAGGAGACGGGGGTGTGCGTCAAGGCCATTTTGGAGACAGCCCAGCTCACTGACGAGGAGAAAAGGCTGGCCGCTGAGATCTGCATGGACGCGGGAGTCGCTTTCTTGATGACCTCTACCGGCTGGATGGGAGGGGCGACACTGGCCGATGTGCAACTGCTGTGGCAGCTTAGCCGCGGCAGGGTGGGAGTCAAAGCTTCGGGCGGCATCCGCACAGTGGCGCAGGCGGAGGCGATGATCGCCGCGGGGGCAAGCCGCATCGGCACCTCCTGGGGGCTGGAGCTGATGCGAGAGCTGCAGGCTAGAGGAGCTGACGGCCCATGAGTGGGGTCACCTACCGGGTGACGGGCATTAACCTCAAAGCGATACCGCTGGGGGAGGCGGATCGGATCGTTACCATTTTGACCCGCGAGCAGGGCTTGATTCGGGCGGTGGCCAAGGGATCCCGTAAGCAGCCTTCCAAGTGGGGAGGACGGATGGAGCCCTTTGTCGTCAACGATCTGCTAGTGGCGCGGGGGCGTTGGTTGGCCCAAACGGATCCCTCGCGGCGTCTCCAGCGCATCGCCCAGGCAGAAACCCTGCAGAGTTTTCCCCGTCTGGGCCGCAGCCTGGCCCACCTCACAGCAGCCCAGTACCTGGCGGAGGTGGCTTTGCTGCTGGCCCTGCCCAACCAGCCTCAGGAAGAGCTGTTTGTGCTGCTGGTGGAGCATCTGGAACGCATCGAGCAGGCCCCTGCAACAGAGGCCGTTTTGCCGCTCCTTGTCCATGGGCTCTACCACCTTTTAGTGGTGGGGGGGGTTGCCCCCTCGGTACAAGCCTGCTACTCCTGTGGGAAAGAGTTAGTGGGCGAGGTTTTCTTCTGTCCCCAGGTGGGCGGCCTGGTCTGCGATCCTTGTCGGCTGGCGCAGCGACTCAGCCCAGTTGCCTGGGTCTCTCATTCCGTCCTGCAGGCCTTAGGATCCCTGCCCAACCCGACCTTGTCCCGGCTGGCCGAGCGTGCGCTGCCTCTGGCAACTTGGCTGGCGGCAGAACGTCTGTTGCGGCGGGTTTTGGAGCTGCATGCCGACCGCGAAATCCGTTCCGCCGGTCTGCTCGTCAGTTGCTACCCTGTCCCTGTTGCCGAAACCCTCCTCCCTGCTTCAAATGGCCAGGGATCCCCAGTTGCGGCAGCAGCTTTTTCTGAGGAGGATTCCGAAAGCTTGGCAGCAACCTGAAGAAGTTGTGAAGGTATGTATCAAGTCGGGCAAAATGGCCGCACAATAGAGGGTTAAGGCGGGTTAGCAGCCGCTTCTGGATGATAGATTAGGTGGTAGAAAGTAACTTCTTACGAAGGCTTCTCAGATTCGGTTTGGCGCCAGTCAACCGCGGTAGCGTTTGGGGAGGAGTGCCACACCTGTGCTACCGAGCAGGAGCAAGTGAAGTTGAAGTTGGCGCTTTTAACAAGATTGAATCGAGTGCCGGGCGAGCCTTCGGTGTTTGTTTTCTGGAGCTGCATCCTTGGATTGCGGTTTCCGTTGCCGACAAACAAGGGTTTGGCAGCGTTGCAGTTCCCAGGGGAAGTCCACCCATCCAGAAGGAGCCCCTGAGGAGGCTGCGTCTGACCACCTCGAGTTCGCGCTCACCTCAATTTTTTCCAATCCTTTTCATCTAGAAGTTTAGGAGTTGCAGCACCGTGGAAGCCCAGCGCAAAGAACGGATTCTCGTGGTCGATGATGAGGCCAGCATCCGCCGTATTTTGGAGACTCGCCTCTCGATGATCGGGTACGACGTGGTTACTGCTTCCGATGGGGAGGAGGCGCTGGAGGTTTTCCGCAAGCAGGACCCTGACCTGGTGGTGCTGGATGTGATGATGCCGAAGCTGGATGGCTACGGGGTCTGCCAGGAGTTGCGCAAAGAATCCGACATCCCGATCATCATGCTTACGGCGTTGGGGGACGTGGCCGACCGCATTACCGGGCTGGAGCTGGGGGCAGACGACTATGTGGTTAAGCCGTTTTCGCCCAAAGAGCTGGAGGCCCGCATTCGTTCGGTGCTGCGGCGGGTGGCGCGGTCGTCCCATGAAGGGATCCCCAGCTCAGGGGTGATTCAGGTGGGGGACATTCGCATCGATACCAATAAGCGGCAGGTTTACAAGCGGGACGAGCGCATCCGCCTGACGGGGATGGAGTTTAGTTTGCTGGAGCTGCTGGTCAGCCGCTCTGGGGAGCCGTTTTCCCGCGCCGAGATTTTGCAAGAGGTGTGGGGCTACACGCCGGAGCGCCACGTGGATACGCGGGTGGTGGATGTCCACATCTCGCGGCTGCGGGCCAAGTTGGAGGATGACCCGAGCAACCCTGAGCTTATCCTGACAGCCCGCGGTACCGGCTATCTGTTTCAGCGCATCGTTCCAAAAGGCGAGGAGTAGGACGGGATCCCCCTTAGCAGCTCTTCCAGAGCCCTCCGCATCTGCTGCAGCGGGCCAACCCAGTTGCCACGAGCTTCTTGACGGAACAGGCGCATCACGCCGGGGTACCAGGGGCTGTCCTGCCGCTGGAGGAGCCAGCGCCAATCGGCGGCAAAGGGCAGCAGCACCCACACTGGCTTGCCCATCGCCCCGGCCAAGTGGGCCACGGCGGTATCGACACTGATCACCAGATCCAACTGAGCAACCGCTGCAGCGGTATCGACAAAGCTGCGAAAACGGGATCCCAGCTCCATCACCTGGTGCTGCTCCAAGAGGGGGGCCCACTGGCTGAGATCTTCCCCCACCTGTAGGCTGACCCACTGCACGTCGGGCAAGTGGAGGTGCTGGAGCAGGAGGTCGAGAGGACAGCTTTTCAACCTTTGCACGCGGTTGAGTTCGGGGGTGGCGCGGCGGCCACTGGCCCA
>NZ_JANSJN010000078.1:0-9065 GCF_047462555.1 Synechococcus sp. B60.1 | reverse complement strand
GTGTCCCCCAGCCCTTGTTCAGCGTAGACAAGCAGCGTCTGCTGGCCCAAGGGGGATCCCGGCCACAGGGGCGAAAGCAAGCGCGGATAGGCTGCCCCTTGTCGCTGCAGCCGCCATTCGTACTCCCGCCACCCCTCCTCATAGCGGCCCAGGGTGAGCAAGGCCGTGCCCAGGTTGTAGTGGATCTCCGGCCAGTCGGGGGCCAACTGCAAGCCGCGCCGATAAGCCTCAATAGCGGCCTCGAGTTGGTTTTGCTCTTGCAGGACGGTGCCCAGGTTGTTGTGGGGCTGGGCATCCTCTGGCAGCAGCGGGATGGCCCGTCGCAGACAGTCGGCGGCCTCCTCTAGGCGGTCTTGTAGGTGCAGGCAGTGGCCCAGGTTGACGAGGATCCGCCCCTCCTGTGGCGCCAGGGCAAGAGCGCGGCGAAACCAGGCTTCTGCTTCCCCAAGCTGGTTGTCGAACAGGAGGGCGTTCCCCAAAGTCGCCAAAGCATAAACTTGGGGAGGCTGGGCTGCTGCGGCCTGGCGCAGCACTGCAATCGCCTGCTCCCGCTTCCCCAAAGCCAGCCAACAACTGCCCAACCGGAAGAGCAGTTGCCCATCGGCAGGAGCAAAAGCCAGGCCCTGTTCATAGGCGTGCGCCGCCTCCTCCGGGTTGCCCAGTAGCATCCAGGCATCGCCCAGCTCCTGCCAGGCTGGCACCCAGTCCCTTCTCAGATGCAAAGCCAATTGCAGGGGGGTCAGGGCTTGGCAGGGATCCCCCATCTGCAGATAGAGGGACCCCAGCAACGCCTGGGCGGCGAACAGGTGGGGATGGGCCCGGGTAAGCTGCCGGCAGAGGTGCAGTGCCGTCTCCAGATCCCCTGCTTGTCGGTGGCGCTCGGCCAGCGCCAGGGTCGCCTCTGGGGAAGGGCAGGGGGGTAGAGCGGAGCCTCGTCCTAGGCCCTTTGGCCCAGCCGTCTGCCGGTCGCTTTTTCCTCGCCCGAAGCCCTGTGGCACGGTTTTTCCCTTGGTGGATCCCTTTTTACCCTTCCCGCCGGCATGCGGCAACAGCGGGACATCTTCCTACTCAGGTTAACAGTTCAGGTTAGTAGGACGTTCTTGACAGAGTGTTCCTAACCCCCCGCCCATGCATCGGGCCATCCTCGGGGCTTGCCTTCCGAGGGCTCAGTTGCGGCGAAACAGGCTGTCTAAGTAAATACGGGCGGCGCGCCGATCTGTGTCTCCGCTCTGGAGCAGGAATAGCGAGAGTGCCGCCGTCACCACCCGATCTTGATCCCAGTCGGGGTGACGAGAGAGGTAGTTTTTGAGAGTGTCGTGTAGCTCCTCGGGAATTTCGCTCAAAATGCTGACGGTGGGAGAATCCATAGCCCAACCACCTACTCGGGGTTAACAGTGAAACCAAGAAAACCTAGGGATCCGGCCAAAACTGGGCCTGCCCAGAAGGGAATCGCAAACAAACCAACCCAGCTCTCTAACTTGGGTATGCCGGGGGCCGCATCAGCCCCGTCAAAAGCAAGACAGTCTGTAGAAGTTTGCCCCTAGCCCGTCCGGCAGCGGCCAGAGGATACCGGGCTGCCCCTTGGCCTTGTCTCAGGCAGGAGAAGGGATAGAGTTCTTGGGCAAAGGGTTCTTTGCCTCTGAGGAGAGCTGCCAGGAAAATCTCCCCCTCACCTCAGGTGCGGCTATTCTGCCCTCTGCCCCATGGGGGCTGTCAATCCTGGGCAGCGGCTCCAAGTTTGTTAAAGTCCGCCGCTGGTTTTGATGCCATCGGCAAAAACGGCGCGATCCCGTTACATTCCTAAAGGTGTATCCGCCTGAACTTTCCAGTTTGGACTTTTCCACAGAAACCCTCGCTGCCGTTTCCTGTGGCAAGGAGTCTGTGGAAAACAGCCCGCCCGCCTGTGGAAAGTCTGGGGAAAACCTGTGGATTTCTGAGAAATCTAAATTTGTCCAAAAATTTTTTCTCGCGAGCCCCCTCAGGGCCACTCGACCCGGTAGCGCAAAAACAGCTCCTTAGAGCCACGGTGGCACTCCAGCAGCTCCAGCTGGGGCGGGGATCCCTGCAGTTGCCAGCCCTCGATGCTAGCCGGGGCATCGGCATACCCACTCAGCAACACCGGCGCCAGGGTTACCCACAGCTCATCCAAGCTCCCTGCCTGCAAAAACGCCCCCAAAAGCCGCCCCCCGCCCAGCAACCCCACCCGTTCAATGCCCAAACTGCACAGGCGGGCCAGCCGTGCCGGCAGATCCCAATCGGCAGCCACCCAGATATCTGCAAAGCCGGTGCGGTTCTCCCAAATCCGGGATCCCTGGGGAGTGGTCCACAGCCAACGGGTGAGGGGCTGCCGAAAAAACGGCAAATCCTCAGGAATATCCCCGCTGCCGGAGCAGATGATCGTCAGAGGCTGAGGGGAGAGGCCCTGCTGGAGTCGGCGTTGGATGAGCTCGGGATCCCGGAGGCGAAGGCTGGTGCCGTAGGCCCGCAGCGTGGCCGCCCCCATAATCAAAGCCTGTTGCCGGGCAGCTTGGTTTTCCAGGTGCCGATAGTCTTCGGCGCTGGCGAAGTGGGGCCTTTGCCCGCGGTGAGCTGCCAGCTTGCCATCCAGACTTTGGGCCAAGATGGCCACCACATGGGGACGAGCCGTTTTCAAAGGCAAATCGGGAGCAATCGGCCAGAATAGAGTTGACAGGGGTCACCCCCTTGCCGCTTTGGTTTTGGGGTCACCTACGCGGGACAAGGATGCTCGGGACATTCCAATCTTCCACCATCCGCATCGAAGTCGAGGCCAGTGCATCGACGATACAGCGCTGCTTGACCGAGGTGGAGTTGTTGCAGCAGTGGATCTGGCCACAGCAATTGCAGGGATCCCTGCCCGCCAGGCTGGAGCCGGGCAGCACCTTTGCCGTCCAATGGGGCCCCCTCTCGATCCTGCACCAAGTGGAAACCCTGCTGCCGGAACGGCTGCGCCTGCTGATGTGGGGCGGAGCCGATGGCTACTGTGATTGGCGGTGGGGGAACGGCTGGGTGCAGTTGCGGGTAGAAGCCGTTTCTCTCTTGCCCTTGGGCTTGGGACAATTGCTGATGCTGCGCCGGCTTCAGCAGTTTGCTCAGAGCCGGGAACAACGGCCTCTTGCAGCTTAAAGATGGACATTCCTGCAACATCCGTGGATCCCCGGCTTGACAAAATGCATCACAGTTGCACTCCCTTACCTTTCTAAGAATTTTCCGACATGATAGCTGTAGTTAAGCTTACTCCTCATGTCCGAGAGGCCCCATGAATCCGTTGACCAGCTCCAGCCCAGCCGCTATTGAGCGGGAAAAGTTCGAGATCCGCTTGGGGGAAGCCCTCAACAAAGCGGGGTTGCTCACCCCCGCCCAGTTGGCTCAGGCCATGTGGGAAAAGGCGGACAGCCCCCTGATGTTGGGGGAGCTGTGTATGCAGCACGGCTGGGTTGCCCCGCAAGATCTCTATCCTTTGATCCCGGTCGAGTTGGTGCGCATCGGCGAGATCCTGGTGCTGCACGGCTACCTGGAGCTGGAGCACGTGTATCAAGCTCTGCTTCAGCAGAAGCACCACCCCGAGCGCAAGTTGGGGGAGATCCTGGTGCAGCAGGGCTGGGTGCAACCCCACTGGTTGGAGTGGGCCCTCGACAAGCAGCAGCAGCTACGGCGACGGCGAGGAGCTGCCAACAGTTGGGAAGTGATGGTGGAGCAGTGGTCCACCATTCCGGATCAGCCTCCCCTCTACGCTTCGCCGCTGCAGGCAGCGCAGCAGGTTCACAAAGCTACCGCGCAATACAAAGCCCAACTGGAGCGCTACCAAGAGCAGGTTGCCGCCCTAAAGGCGCAACTGGAGCAGGAGCGACAGCACCAGCAAGCTACAGCCGAGCAGTTGCGGCAGCAGATTGCTAACTACCAGGCCCAGCAGCAGCGAATGGCCGAGTTGGAAGCCCAACTGGCCGCCCAGATTCAGCAGGGATCCGAGCAACACAGGGCTGCCCAGCAGCGCATTCAAGAGTTGGAGGAGCAGCTCCAAGCCCAGCAAGATCGGGGATCCGCGCAAGTCCAGGCCCTGGCCAAACAGTTGCAAGCTTCCCAAGCCGAGCTGGAGACCTTACGTCGCCGCTGCCACGAGCTGACAGAATGGCAATCCCAGGCCAAACCCAAGCTGCAAGAGCTGGGATCCCGGCTGCAGCAGCACCAGCAAACGGAAGCCCACCTGCGCCAGACGCTGGAGCAGAAGGAAGCCCAACTGGCCACCCTGAGCCAATCGTTGCAGGAGCACCAGCACCAACTCCAACTGGCTCAATCGACGAAAACTCGCCTCATCGCCGACCTGGCCCACGCTCGCCAAGAAGCCGCCGAGACCATCCACCGGCTGCAGATGCAACTGCAGGAAACTCAAGCCCGACTCCAAGAAACCCAAGCCCAGCTCCAACAGGCCCAAGAGCAGGTGCGTCAGCTCCAAGCCCAACTGCAAGCAGTTCAGACACAGCCAGCCCCTCCCCCTGCCACCGTACCTACGGCCCAGCAACAAGTCCCGCCGCAGGCCATCTCAACGCCGACTGTAGCCGCAAGAGCAGCAGAAGGGGAATTACCGCCCCAAGGGTATTTGGGAGAAGAGGACTTGGAAGCGCTGCAGCGGGCCACCCCTTGGGTGCAGCGGATCTTGACCCAATTGCGGGCAGCCGGCCTCCTCGACAATGCTGGCATCGAAGCCGTCATCCATGCCTGGGAAACAGAGGGCGGCACCTTCACGGATGTGCTGACCCACCACAGCGGCCTCAAGCCAGAGACGGTCAAGTTTTTCAGCGAAGACGGCTACTCTGTGTACCTAGCAGGTGGACGGCATGTAGCCGACTACCTTAAGGCTTCGGGGCTGGTCAGCGCCGTCCAAATCGAACAGATTCAGAAGCACCTGCCGCCGGGGGGATCCCTGTGTCAGGCGCTTGTCGAAGCCGGGATCCTGTCGCAAGCCACCGCCCTCTACTTTGAGCGCCACTTCGGCGGCAAAAAGCCCCGCCGCTCCCTGCGGGAAGAGCTGATGTTGTGAGAGTGGGGCGGGAATCCGCACCTCTTTCCCATCTCTAGCACCGGCAAGGAATCCGAGGGCAAACATGGGCTGCCTGCAGACCCCATGCGTCCACTGAAGTTAACTAGACTAGGAACTAGAATAGACTCAGAATCAACAGCGGCCTATTTTTGGCTGTTGAGAAAGCTGAATCAAATCTGAGGCATTAAAGTTACGGGATGTTGTCTTGAGTTCTGCTGCTATGACCACGGAAGCTCCCACTCGACTGGCTCAGCAGTCGTCTCCGTCGAGAACCCGGGTTCGTCAGCCCTACCCCCACTTCAAGGTGATCGTCTTGGATGACGATTTCAACACCTTTCAGCACGTTACCGAATGCCTGCTCAAGTACATCCCCGGCATGACCCTGCCCTTGGCGCGACAACTAACCGTGCAGGTGGATGCCGAAGGGCAAGCGGTCGTCTGGGTCGGCCCGCAAGAGCAAGCGGAGCTCTACCATCAACAGTTGCTGCGGGAGGGCCTGACGATGGCCCCCCTGGAGCCGGCCTGAAGCACAAGTTGCTCGTAGCTGCGCTCAACGGCGGCCAACAGCTCTGCCTGGCCCCAGCCGGCATATAGGCTGCTGGCAATGGCCAGCCCACCCGCCCCCACCCCCTCCTTGACATAGCCTCGCTCGTAAGCCTGTAAGGGGGCGTAGCGGCTCTGGGCAAAGCTCAGTTGGGTAGCCAAAAGGGGGGCAGTCCCCAGCAACTCGGCTAAGGCCACCGTATTGCCGGAGGGATCCTCGGCCACCCAGCGGGTGGTACCTACCACTACGTTCTCTGGGGGCCAAGGGATCCCTTGCTCTTCCCCCCAGCGCCGCATCAGGGCCAGCACCGCCAGCATCTGGGTGCCGCCCGCCAGCAGCACCGGCCCCCGCTGGGCTGCCGCCATCGCCAGCCCGGCCACAAAGGGCTGCATCGGATCCCCCACAGCGGCCACCACCTCCGGCGCTGTAGCGTTGGGCGAGAGATGGGCCAGACCTTGCCGCGCCAAGGCCAGCTTTTGGGCGTGGTTACAGACCGGGTGGCTGCTGTTGACCATGCCCTCTGCTTGCCAGCCCAGCCCCAGCAACACCGCCAGTGCCGTGGTGGTGCCCCCTGCCACACATTCGCCGATGACGCAGTAGCTCGACTCCAGCCGGGATCCCCGCTCGTACCCCTCCTGCCACAGGGATCCCACCCGTTCCAGAGATAAAGCCTGCCCTGTGCTCAAGCAGCGGGCCATCCCCCTGGCGCTTACCGTTTCTGCCCCCGGCAGCGGCTCCGGCAAACCACAGTCGAACACGCGACAGGGGATCCCCAACTCCCTCAGGACGGCGCGGCTGATCACCACCGGTGAAGGATAGCCATCGGGAGAGGTGGGTAAGCGGTGAGAATAGCCCCCCAGCAGCACCTCTCCATCGGCAAGGGCCGTGTAGCGCCGCAAGGAGGGCGTGGCGCCGGCAGCGGAGATGCCCGGCACAAGAGCTGTTTCCGTAAACCCCAGGCAGGCCAAAAACAGCGGTCGGGATCCCTGCACCCGTTGGCACCACTGCCGGGCTAAAGCCGGCTGCGTGTAAGCCTTCACACCAGGAAAGGGGAACATAGCAGAGAGCGGGGCAGACAGGCCCAAACTCCATTCTCCACCCAAGCGAAGGGCGGGATCCCGTACTGGCCGGAAAACGGCAGGGACTGCGCCCCCCAGCCCGATCGGATAGGATAGGTATACCCAATACAGTTTATGCAGAGCAAACCGAAGGCCATGAGTTTTTTCGACTCGGAGATCGTCCAAGAAGAAGCCAAGCAACTGTTTCAGGACTTCCAAAACCTGATGCGACTTGGCGAGCGCTACGGCCAATTCGACCGGGAAGGCAAAAAAATCTTCATTGAACGAATGGAAGAATTGCTGGAGCGCCAGCGCATTTTCATGAAGCGGCTGGAGCTCTCCGACGACTTTATGGCTCAGATGACCATCAAACAACTGCAAACCCAGCTTGGGGGATTTGGGCTCTCCCTAACCCAAATGTTCGACCAGATGCACCAGACCCTAGAGCGCATGAAAGCCGAGGCAGACTCTGAGCGTTGACCCCAAAGAATGACCCAGACAAAAGGATCATGTCTTCTTCCCGCCAGACCCGCAACCAGAAATTAATTCTGGAGCTGCTAGAGCAGCGCTCACAGCCCCTTTCGGCGCAAGAGATCTTTTTGGAGTTACGCAATGCCAACCACACGGTGGGTCTGGCCACGGTTTACCGAGTTTTGGATGCTCTGCGCAATGAGGGCAAGCTGCAGGCGGTCAACTTGGGGGATCAGCAAACCTACTATCAGGTTCTGCCCAGCAACGGCCACAACCGCCATCACCTGATCTGCACCGAATGTCGGCGGGTGGTGCCTCTGCCGGATTGCCCGGTGGAAGATCTGGAGGAGCAGCTTGCCAGCCGCTACCAATTTGTGATCGAGTACCATGTGCTGGACTTCTACGGCATTTGCGCCGAATGTCGTGGAAAAGGTCGGCCAAGCCCTGCTTTGCAGAGATCCCCTTGCCGCGAGGCCAAGCCGCAATGATGAACTATCTCTGGACGGTGTTGATCGGGTTGGCAGGTGCCCTGATTGCAGTCAAGCTGAGGCTGCCGGCAGGAGCCTTGGTGGGCTCGATGGTAGCAGTGGGTTTGGTCAATGTTTGGGGGGCGATCCCGATCCCCACTCCCCCAGCCGGGATCCGCTTTGTCATGCAGGTGGTGCTGGGCATCCTTTTGGGCAGCAAGCTCACTGCTGAGACCTTCTTTGCCCTGAAGGATCTGTGGCGACCAGCCCTGCTCTGTACGGTGATTGCGGTGGGCACGGGAGTTTTGTCGGGGTATTTGATCTCCCGTTGGTTGGGCATCGAGCGCCTCACGGCCATCTTGGGCACGGCGCCAGGGGGCATTTCCGATATGAGCTTGATTGCCCTGGACATGGGAGCCCAAACCAGCACAGTGGTGGTCATGCATCTGGCCCGCCTGATCAGCGTCATCGTGGTCGTCCCCTGGGTGGTACGGCTGCTGATCCAGCCGGGCACCAGCTAGGCAAGCCCCTAGAGCTGCAGCAGGGGGTGGGTTAGACTAAGGAGCGATACAGAACTTAACAACCGAACCTCCGCCTTGGAACTTTCCCCTTCTCCACTGACCTACCAGGCCGACGCCGCGGGATCCCCTTGGGGCGCTGCTCTCTGTTCTAACGTCTCCTCTGGCCAAGGCGATTGGTGGCCCCTGCAACTGCATTGGCAGGGGGAGGTAGACCCGCTACAGCCTGAGTTGGTGCAGGTGGATCCCGTGTTGCGCCTGCTGCTCTTGGGGGATGGCTTGACCACCCGCAACCTGGCTGCCTTGACCCAAGAGCCGATTCAGGCCCATCTGCTCGACACGGGCCGGGTCGATTTGCCGGCGGAGCAGAGGGCCGCCCCCCAGTCCATGCAACGGCTGGCCAAGGATTTGGCACGGCTGGGATCCCCCTTGATGCGGCGGCGGGTTTGGCTGTGTGGAGCAACCTCTCAGCAGCCCTTGCTCTATGCCACCTCTTGGTGGAACTCCGACCATCTGGCTCGATACTTGCCCCATCCCAATCTGCCCATTGGTCAAAACCTAATCCAAGAAAAACTGGAGACCTTTCGCGAGTTGCGGCGGCTCTACTACGGCGAAGCCGAGCCCATTGCCCGGCTTCTCAACTGCCCCGGTCCTTTTTGGGCTAGGCACTATCTCCTGTTACACCAGGGCCAGCCTTTGACGGTTATTTACGAGGTCTTTTCCTCCCGCCTGCGGGCCAGAGTCCTGCCTGGTTAGGGCACCCAGCGCACGGCTTGCCGGCGTTCTTTGCTACCGTTGGCCGATAGCATGCGAGTTGGGCTGGCCGCTAGGAGGGAGAAAGGAGACCAGCAGAAGGGGCAACTGGGATCGAGATCCTTCTAGGGCGTTGCCCGTGTCGGATGTCTGGGGGGACAGAGGAGGCTGCCAGAGAAGGATCCGCATTGCCGAGAA